>CAYJJT010000001.1:0-1181 GCA_964370575.1 uncultured Muribaculaceae bacterium
GAAATTCTTTTTTATCACTTAAACTTTTTAATATTTTCTGCATTGTTTTAGGATGAAGATCTTCTAATTTAACATTTATACTGTAACCTAGTTGTTTTATAAAATTAACAAAATTATTAATTTTTTCTTCACTCGGTTTACCATGAATACGATATATGAATGGTAATTCTAAAAAGTATATATGTGTTGCCACAGTTTCATTAGCAACTATCATAAAATCTTCAATTAAATTTTCACCCTTACCACGATTTCTTTTAACTATATCTATAGCTTCTCCATTATCATCAACAATAATTTTAGCTTCATCAATACCAAAATCAATATAACCTCTATTAACTTTATTACTTCTAAGTATCATAGCTAAATCTTGACAATTATTTATAACATCTACGAAACTTTCATAACCTACTGGAGTATTTCCTGCTAACACATCATTTACTGCACTATATGTCATTCTTAAATCAGAATTAATAACACTAGGATATATATCATAACTGACTACATCTCCTTTATTATTAATTTCCATTTCACAAGTCATAGCTAATCTATCTACATTTCCATTAAGAGAGCAAATTCCATTAGATAACTTATGTGGTATCATCGGTATTACTCTATCTGCTAAATAAACACTAGTTGCTCTACTATATGCACTTTCGTCTACTTTAGAATTTTCTTTTACATAGTAACTTACATCTGCAATATGAACCCATAATTTATAATTACCATTAGATAATTTTTCATAACTAATCGCATCATCTAAATCTTTAGCGTCAGCTCCATCAATTGTAAATGTTTGTAATTTTCTTAAATCGCGTCTACCTACTAAATCTTCCTCACGTACTACATCAGGAATATTTTTAATTTCTTCCATAACCGCTTGATCAAATTCATCTTGAATTCCATATTTATGAACTATTGATAATATATCAACACCCGGATCATTTTTATGCCCTAATATTTTAATAATTTGACCTTTGTAAATATTTTTATCTTCTATACCTAAAATTTTAACTAATACCTTATGACCATTCACTGCTCCTAGTGATAATTCTCTATCAATCATAATTGTTAATTTAATTCTGTTTTCATCTAATTGAACATATCCTTTACCAGCTTTAAAGTAAAATTCTCCTACCATAGTTTCCATTTTACGTTCTATAACTTTTAAAATACGCCCTTCT
>CAYJJT010000001.1:1191-60988 GCA_964370575.1 uncultured Muribaculaceae bacterium
CTTCTAATTCCTTGCTTTTTTTGCTAGTAATTTCAACTACAACTGTATCACCATGAATATCTCCGTTCATATTTGGTGGGGCAACAAAAACATCATCATCACCTTCAATATCAACAAATCCAAATCCTTTTTTATTTCCTATTAATCTACCAGTTCGTAAATTACTATTGTCAAAAAGCATATATTTGTTTTTATTTGTACAATAAACTTTATAAGTACTTTCCATTTCTTTTAATAATTTTAATAAGTTTTTAAGTTCATCAACACTACCGTCTAAATTTAAACTTGCTTCTATTTCCTGAATTGATAATGCTCTATTCGATTCTCTAAGAATTTCTATAATTTTTTCTATCATTTTATCACCTACTTTTATTATAGTTTATTTATAATAAAAAATATAGTAATTACTTATATTTATACAAAAAAGAAGACTATTTATCTTCTTTTTCTATCATTTCACTAACTTTTACTAATAAATCATCTATATTATCTGCAATAACCGGAATATGGTTAACAATTACAAAGGGTTTAGTTCTACCAATACCACATATATTATGACATCTTATATCTATAAATGCATTACAATCAATTTGTTTTAATTTGTTTTCTAAAATTTTATAATCTACTGCTTTACATTTATGACATATCCCAAATCTATTCATAATTAATCAACTATAATAGTTGCGATATCTCCACTTTTAGCACCCATTCCATTCGCTTCATCAGTATCAATATGAAATTCTAAACTAGCTTTCTCGCTAACTTTTAAAGCTACGTCATGAAATGTTCCTGGACGATTAGAATTAATTTTAACACTAACTGTTTTAACTCCTTCTAATCCCATTTCCAATTTCATTTTTTCAGTAATATGAATGTGTCTCTTTGCTATAATACAACCACTATCTTTTTTTATAGTTCCCTTTGGGCCAATAATTGTAATAGCTTCACTATTAACTAAATCACCTGAATCTCTTACTGGTGGATTTAATTTCAATTTGACTGCATCACTTCTTGATATTTCTACTTGAGTATATTCACGAACTGGACCTATAACTCTAATGTTAGTTAAGCTACCATTTTCACTTTTTATATCTACAACTTCATTACAAGCGTATTGATCTGGTTGAAGTAAATCACGCATTTTAGTTAATTTAGCATCTTCTCCAAATAGTACTTTTAAATCTTCTAATGATAAATGAGCATGCTTATTAGATACTCCAATAACTACTTCCATTTCTTTCACCTCTGTAATATTATAGCATAACAACTAATATTTTCAATTAATTATTTACTTACTTTACATATCATATTTTTATTTTTTTTAAATATATATTTAATGAGGTGATAATATGAATTTTAGAGATGATGTTTATCAAAACACCAATTTATTTCCAGGTACTCCAGTTTATAATAACGGAATTAATACTCCTGATCAAGGAACGTTGAATAATCTTGTTTTACCATTTGAACAATCTTATATAGAAAATATTTTAAGATTAAATAAAGGAAAAAAAGTTGAAGTGTTTATGAGTTATACTGATTCTGCTTTATGGAGAGATAAAACATTTGAAGGTATTATAGAAGAAGCTGGTCGTGATCATTTAATTTTAAGTGATCCTAGTGATGGTAAATGGTATTTACTACAAATGATATATTTAGACTATATTAAATTTGATGAACCTATTAATTATAATAAAGATTTTTCTAGAAAAGATAATATAAATTATTCTAACTTTTAATTGTAACTTTATATAAACTTTGTTATAATTAAAACAAGGTGATAATATGAGTATTATAATAATATTATTTATATGTTTAATATTAATTAGTGTAGTTGCATTATGGTTAACAATAACATATAATAACATTCAACACTATATAATAAGATTAAATGAAGTTGAAGCTAACATTGATAGAGTTTTAAGAAAACGTTTTGATTTATTAAATAAATCTATTGGTATTATTAAAACAAACACAGAAACTGAAGATGATGTATTAGTTAATGTTGTGAAATTAAGAAGTAGAAAATTATCTAATTTCGAATTAGATCGTGAAATTTATTTAGCAATTAACGAATTTGAAAGTTTTAGTGAAAAATTTCCAGTTCTTAAAACATGTGAATCATATTTGAAAATTGTAAATGGAATTAATGAAACAGAAATAGAAATATATGCTTTACGTGGATATTATAACGATATTGTAACATTATTTAATAAATCAGTTAGATCATTTCCATCAAATTTAATTGCACATGCTTCTAAATTAAAAGAAAAAGCTTATTTTGATGGTAAAGATATGTATGATGAAGTAATAAATGATTTTAAATTATAAAAAAACATTCTAGTGAATGTTTTTTTGTATATTATTTTTATAATATTTACAAATATCATTTAACTGACACGATTGACAATTTGGATTTTTTGCTTTGCAATAATATCTTCCAAATAATAATATTTGGTGATGCATTTTATTTAATTTATGTGCTGGTATAATTTTAGAAAGTTTTCTCTCTACTTGTTCAACTGTAGAATTAATTCTGACTAAATTTAATCTTTTTGAAACTCGTTCAACATGTGTATCAACTGCAATACAAGGAACATTATATATTTCACTCAATACTACATTACAAGTTTTTCTTCCTACTCCAGGTAAAGACTCTATAAATAGTCGATCATTTGGTACATATCCAATACTTTCAATTTCTTTTGCGATTGCGATTGTATATTCAGATTTTCTTCTAAAAGTACCTATAGTTTTAATTATATTACTAATATCATTAATATTAGCAGAAGCAAGTTCACTGATTGTTTTATATTTCTCAAATAATACTTTGGTTACTAAATTTACTCTTTTATCAGTAGTTTGTGCGGATAACATTACCGCAATTAATAATTGAAAATCAGTAGCATAGTTTAATTCACATTTTGGATTAGGTATTAATTCATCAAAATAAGTATATATTTTATCATTCATTATCATTTAACCAGTCATATTCATATAAAGTTTCTTTTGAAACATCATTACCCTTATATACATTCTGTTTTTTTATATCTTTAACAGTTTTATAACCTTTTTTCTTCCATTCATATAATATTTTATCTATATATCTTAAATTACTAACACCATTATAAGTAGCTTCTTTTAAAGCTTCAATAATCAATTCATCAGTATATTTATTTTCTTTCCAACCACCAATAATTTCATATTCCATCGGAGATAAAGTTCTTCCAAACTCTTCTTCAAAAATAGTAAATAAGTTAGTAACATCAGGATTTTCTTCTTTTTCATTAACTATTAAAAAAGCTAATTTATTATATAATCCTTCAAAACTAAATTGCTCTTCTCTAATACCATTATTTACAGTTGTAATTATTTTTAAAATATCTTTACTTTCTAAACTAGAAATATACGTGAAAGTAGTAGTTAAATCTAATTTTAAATCAGAACTAATTTGTTTTGGATCTAATACATTATTATTTAATAAATATATTAATAATATAAATTCTTCATCTGTCATTAGCAAATCTTTATATGATGTCATTAATACTTTTGGAATTGATACTACATTATCTTTTAATAATTTAATTACTTTTTCTAACATACTTTCACCTCTTTTTTATTATACCATATAGTCTATAATTTCACACTCTTTTAAAAGCTTATATCCATAATCTTTATGGATACTATTATTAATTTTATTTAACTCAAATTTAACTTTATTTAAGGGTATAAATTTAATTAACTCTTTATTTATTTTTATAGTATCAATTATTTCTTTATCTAGTTTAAAATTTAAAATAGTTGCGAATCTTATAGCTCTAAGCATTCTAAGACTATCTTCAATTAACTTTATTTTGGGATCTCCTATACATCTTATAATTTTATTATTTAAATCATCAATTGAGTTTATAAAATCAACATAATTATTATTCAAATCTATGCATAGAGCATTGATAGTAAAATCTCTTCTAATAATATCTTCTTCTATATTATCAACTAATTCAATATCTTTAGGATATCTATGTTTAATATATTCTTTTTCTTTTCTAAAAAGAGTTATTTCAAATTTATAACTTTTATATTCTATTAAATAAGAGTAAAAATTTTTTTTCAATATATTAAAGTTATTGACAAGTACTTCTTCATTTATATTACTACATATATCAATATCATCTGTACTTATATTTAAATATCTATCCCTAGGATATCCACCAATTATATAACTTTGAAATCCTAGTTTATCAATTTTATTTAATATTTCTAACGCTACATCTATCATATATTCTCCTGTATAAAATAAAAGATTATTGTATTTCAATAATCTTTTAGTCTTTAATAATTAGTTTAAAGCTTCTTTTAATTTAGAACCAGCTTTAATAGTTACAGCTGTTCTTGCTGGAATTTCAATATTTTCTCCAGTTCTTGGGTTACGTCCCATTTTAGCTTCTTTTTCAACTGCTGCGAAAGTACAGAATCCAGTTAAAGTTACTTTTTTATTTTCTTTTAATCCTTTTACAATTCCACTCATCATTGCTTCTAAAGCACGTGATGCATCTGCCTTAGTTAATCCTGTTTCTTCAGCGATTGCATCTATTAACATTGTTTTTGTCATATAAAATAACCTCCTATAAATTAAGCTCTATGCTTACAATCTAAGAATACCACTAATTTATATATTTGGCAATATTTTTTTAATTTTTTTATGATATTTGTACTACTTTTCCCTTTATTTACAATAAAAAAGAAGATTATTCCTCTTCTTCTTCATCATCAGATATTATAGATAAACCCGCTAAATCATCTTCAATATCATCCTCTAATTCATCTTCTAAATTCATACTTAAATCGTCCAACTCTTCTGAATCAATTTCTTCTTCTTCTGAATCATCATCTTCTTCTAACTCTTCTTCAATCAATTCATCTTCTTCAATAATTAATTCTGCAGCATGACGGTCACGAATATCCCACTCGTTACTATCTAATAATACAAATCTTTTATCTAGGGTTAAAGATGTATAAAAATCTCCAATTTTATCCATGTATTGATTTTCACTATACTCTAACAAATCTGCAATAGTTTTAAATATACCTGGTGTATTTATTGATTTTTTTTCTTCTACTAATAATTTATACGCTAAATCAGTATAAGATAATAATTCTATTTCTTCTTTACTCATATTTTTTAAACTCATATAATCCATCTCCTACATTTCTTCTAATGCTTCTACTCCAATTAAATTTAATGCATTTTTAATTGTCATTGCAGTAGCATAAATTAAATTTACTCTTTCATTTGTACTTACTGTATCTTCAGTTAGTACTTTTTCATGGGCATAAAAGGCATGAAATAATGTCGCTAAATCATAAACATAATTTGTAATGATATGAGGACTCTTTTTCAAAGCACTATTCCCTACAGTATATGAAAATTCATATATTTTTGATAATAGTTTTTTACTATATTCACTAGTAAGTGTTTCGTATTTATCTAAAACTTTTATCTCATTTTTGTAATTAGCTAATATTGAATGAATTCTAGCATGGGCATAATTTATATAAAATACAGGATTTTCATTTGTATTTTTACACGCTAAATCTAAATCAAAGTCTAATTGTGTATCTAAGCTTCTAGATGAAAAGAAATATCTTGTTGCATCTAATCCAACTTCTTCTACTAATTCCATAATTGTTACTGCATTACCAGTACGCTTACTCATTTTAACTTCTTCTCCATTACGAACTAATCTTACCATTTGAAGAATTTCTACATCTAATTTATCACTATCATATCCAAGCATATTAATACTTGCTTTTAATCTAGGAATATATCCATGATGATCAGCTCCAAATACATTAATTAATTCGTCATATCCACGGCTAAATTTTAAACCATGATAAGCTATATCTGGTACTAAGTAAGTATATGATTTATCTTTTTTAACAAGTACTCTATCTTTCTCATCTCCATATAAAGTCGTTTTTAAATAAACAGCGTCATCTTGTTCATATGTATATCCTTCAGTAATAAGTTTATCTAAAGTTTCTTTTACTAGACCACTATCATATAAAGATTGTTCACTACTCCATAAATCAAAATTAGCACGATAGTTATGTAAATCTTCTTTTATTTGATTTAATAAATAATCTAACCCTTTTTTTCTAAAAACTTTAGAATCTGTAACTTCATTACCTAATTCATCCTTAATTGTTTTAGCAACAGCAATAATTTCTTTCCCATGGTATCCACCTTCAGGCATATCCTCTAATCTTCCACATAATCCTTCATAACGTGCCTTAATAGAATTTTCTAAATTACCTATCTGATTACCAGCATCATTTATATAGTATTCACGTGTCACATCAAATCCAGCAAATTTTAAAACTCTTGCCAAACTATCTCCATAGCTTGCTCCTCTTGCATGACCTAAATGTAATATACCAGTCGGATTAGCACTTACATATTCTATATTTATTTTTTTGTTATTTCCTATATTAATTTTTCCATAATTTTCTTTTAATTCTATTACTTTATTGATATTATCATATAAATAATCGTTAGTAACATAAAAATTTATAAACCCTGCTCCAGCAATTTCTACTTTACTAATATGTTTAGAATTTAATTCATTTATTTTCGCTACTATTTCAGAAGCAATATTTCTAGGATTCTTTTTTAAAGTACGCGCAAGTTGCATCGCTACATTAGTTGAATAGTCTCCGTATGTAGTATCTTTGGGAATTTCTATAGCTATTTGTTCGATTGTAATTTCTGTATTAGTTTCTGCTAGGACATTATAAATTATTTCTTTTAATAATTCTCTCATTCTATCACCTCATAATTTAAATTATATTTATATAATTCACTACTATCTTGATCTATTATTTCATATTCAATATTTATATTTTCATCAGTATTGATAATACTTTTTGTATAAGTATTTAATATTATTTTTTTATTTACACTTTTAAGTAAATATGTCGATTCAGTTTTTAATCCTGGTTTTAATATTAATTCAATAAAATAATCATCATTTTCTCTTGTCAAAGTTATAAAATCATCCGACCTTATTACAACTTTAACTTTATTATCATAATAAATAATTCTATTTTCTTTTAACTGACCAGTACACACTATTTCGTGCATTTGATTATCATTTATTAACTTTGAAATTATTTTAATTTTTTTCATAACAAATTATTCCTTTTTCGCTAGTAATTATAGCATACTTTTTTAAAAATTGCACTCATATTTTTAACTTTTTTTCTAATACTATATATAGTACTTATTTATACGGAGGAAATATGAAAAAAAGACGAAAATATTTCAAAATCATTGTTATAATTATTTTAATCCCTATTCTAATATATTTTTCTTTATATTTAGCAGCTAAAATGATGCCTAAACTACCGATTGATAGTGCTAATAGCTACTATTTTTATGATTTAAATGATGAGTTAATAGAAAATTCATCAAGTAAAGAATGGGTAGAATTAGATGATATTTCAGAACATTTAATTAATGCGACAATTGCGATTGAAGATAAAAATTTTTACAATCATATGGGATTTGATTATTTGAGAATAGTATCAGCTTTAGTTAATAACATAACTAGTGAGAACATTGAAGGAGCAAGTACTATTACTCAACAATATGCGAAAAATTTATACTTGGATTTTGATCAAACTTGGAAAAGAAAAATAGATGAAGCATGGTTAACTATAAGATTAGAGTCTCATTATTCTAAGGACGAATTATTAGAAGGTTACTTAAATACTATCAATTATGGTGGAATTTTTGGAATTGAAGCAGCAAGTGATTATTACTTTAATAAAAAACCTAGTGAATTGACTCTAAGTGAAGCAACTATTATGGCTGGAATACCTGCTAATCCTTCTTATTATTCACCAATTAGTAATTTAGAAAATGCGCAATATCGTCAAACTTTAATTTTAAATGCTATGGTACGTGAAGATTATATTACAGAAAGTGAAAAAAATAATGCTTTAAAAACTGAATTAGTGTTTACTAGTTCGGATGAACAAGATAACTTAAAGATGCTTAAATATTATGAAGATGCTGTTATAAATGAGTTACAAAGTATATCAACTATTCCTTCTTCCTTTTTAGCTACAGGAGGATTAAAAATATACACTACATTAGATTTAAATATTCAAAGAGAATTAGAAAATAATATTGATACTTATTTAGCTGATGATGAAAATTTGCAAGTAGCTAGTATTATAATGGATCCAGAGGATGGAGCTGTTTTAGCACTGACAGGCGGACGTGATTACTCTGTTAGTCAATTTAATAGAGCCATTAATTCAGAGCGACAAGTCGGTTCAACGATAAAACCTTTTTTATATTATAGTGCTTTAGAAAATGGTTTTACTGCTTCATCTACATTCATAAGTGAAAAAACTACTTTTACTTTTTCAGAAAATAAAACTTATAGTCCTGAAAACTATAATAATACTTACCCAGATAGACCAATTAGTATGGCTACTGCATTAGCATATTCAGATAATATTTTTGCAGTTAAAACGCACTTGTTTTTAGGAGAAAATAGTTTACTTGAAACAGCGAATAGAGTTGGAATAGAAGCTGATTTAGAAGCGTTACCTGCTACTGCTTTAGGTACTACTTCAATAAATATTATGGATATGATGCGAGGTTATGCTACATTTGCTAATGAAGGATATAAAATTAACCCGTATTTTATTAGAAAAGTAGAAGATAGTGATGGGAATGTTTTATATGAAAATAAAATTGAAAAAGAAAATGTATTAAATAAAAGTTATGTATATGTATTAAATGAAATGTTAAGTAATTCTTATGCTGAAGAATTTATAGATTATAATTATCCTACTGCATACAATATTGCTCCTAAAATAACTAATAAATATGCAATTAAAACTGGTACTACAAATAGTGATCATTTAATTTTCGGATATAATAGTAATATATTAATGGGAGTATGGGCTGGGTATGATGATAATAGTGATAGTGATGTTAAAGATGGTAATAGTATTAAAAATATATGGGTAGATACTGTAGAAACATACTTATCTGATTTAGATTATGAAAGTTGGTACGATATACCGAGTAATGTAGTTGGAGTCATGGTAGATCCTATAACAGGGGAAATTCCACTCGATCCCAACGCTGAAACAACAATGTTTTATTACGTAAAAGGTACAGAGCCAGTAAAAGAAGAAACTCCACTTGATGATCTAATTCCAACCATAAAAACACAATAAAAAATATTCACTTGAATATTTTTTTATTTTCATACAATTTATATTCACTAGATAAATAAATAACTATGCTAAGTAAATATTTATTAGTACCTGCAATTTTAAGAGCTTCAATCAAACTATTAGATCTTACAATAAGTAAAAATTTAAGATATATTTCTCTATTCTCTGAGTTTAATAATTTCATCAATACTTAAATTAGTAGTTTTCATAATAAGTTCTAAAGGGACATCTTTTTTTAATAAATATACTGCGATTTCATAACTACTTTTACCTTTCATATCGTTTAATAACTCTACTAATAACTCTTTTGTTTCTAACGCTCTTTCTTCTTTTAATATAATATTAGACATATAATGCCAGTCATATATATATTTTTCCATAATTTTATTACCTAGTGTTAAATAATTAGTATCAATAACTGTATCTAAAGAAAATAGTAATATCCATCTTTTAAAATTAGTTAATTCATTTATACTATTATATTCTTTCATTAAATTATTAACATTAATTATATCTATTTTAATTTTATGATCATTATAAATATCTTTATTAGTTATAATATGTCTTTTAATACTATCCTCATGATCAATATCATCTTCAAAATTAATTATTAACTGATTAATTCTTATTTCTCCGTCATTTTTAAAACAATACTGTATAAAATTCATAAATGAAAAATCAAAAAAGTTATTAAGACCTTTTTCTACACTGAATTTAAGTTCATAATAATACTTTATTTTACCAACATTAAATGTAAAATGAATTCTGTCATTAAGTAATTCGTCTACCTTTAACATAGTAATATCTTCAATTTCTAATTCTAAATAACTACTTATAAATTCTCTAATATAATCTTTTTTGAAATCATTATCAACATATAGATATTTTTGTACTTTTTCATTAAATATAGGAACTAGTTTTTTATTCATATTTTCCTCCCAATAAATTTTTATCATATTTTTCTTTAATATAAAAAATACTAATTTTTTATATTTGATATTATATCTATTATTTTAACCAAAAAAAGACTAGATTATTCTAGTCTTTTTGTAATATTAAACACAAATTTAGTCACAATTATTAACTTTATTAGATATATATTTATATATACTGTACATTGTATCTAAAGGAATAGGCTTTTGAAATCTAACTTTAACTTCATAACCACTTGTAGTTAAAATTTCAAAAGCTGTATTTATATTATGTATTTCTATATTATAAGTTGAAACAGATTGAAACGGTACTGAATAAATACTTCTTCTAAACCCTCTAATACCACGACAATCTACTATTGTAATACGTCTATCAGTTAATATAAATAAATCTCTAGTCGCTTGACATACTATATATATTTTTTCATCTTCATTAAATATTTTTTTAACTTCATCTTCTAAATCATTAAATTCTATAATTTTTGTATAAGTTAATTCTGCAGTTAGTGGTTTAAATTTTATATAAGCCATAATTCCTCCTATTTAATTGTTCCAATTTTATTAAATGGATATAGTCTAAATATTACTTCACCTACTATATCTTCTTTTTTTACTAATCCTAATGTTCTACTATCAACTGAATCACCACGATTATCACCTAATACTAAATACATATTATTAGGTATTTCATCATATCCAATATGTTCCATTTTAAAGTCTTCACTTATACTTAATTTATCATCTAAATATGATTCTTCATAAATTTCTCCATTTATAAATAATTTGTTATTTAATATTTGAACAGTGTCACCAGGTAAACCAATAACCCTTTTTACCATGTAATTCCCTTCATTAAATTTAACACTTACTATATCACCATATTCAATATCAAAGAAAGCATATTTAGCTTTATTTAATATAACAACATCGCGGTCATTAAGTGTATAATTCATAGAATTACCAACAACTTGCTGTAGAGATACTATATATACAATAATTAATATTATTAAAGCAATAAATATTATATAACCTATTGTATCTTTAAAAAACTCTTTAATTGTTCTAATATCCATAATATCTCCTTTTATTACTAATTACTTAATCTTTTAAGTATAACTTCTTTTCCTATTAAATAAATTGTATCTGGAAGTTCCGGTCCATGCATTTTACCACTAGTTTTAATTCTAATTGGCATAAACAACATCTTACCTTTTGCTCCACTTTTTTCTTTTGTATTATTTATAGCTAATTTAATATTATCAATATTCCATTCATTAATAGCTTCAATTTCTGTTTTAAACACATTTAACGTATCATCAATACCTTCACTAGTCATAAACTCTTTTGCTTCGCTATCTAACTCTATATTTTCTTCAAAAAACAATTCAGTTTCCTCTACAATTTCTTTACCATAACTAATATGATTTTGATATATTGTTACCAAATGTTTAATCCATTCATCATTTTTATTACTTAAATCATAATTTGCTTCTAAATGATTTTTAGTTATTGATAATAATGTATCAATGTCTAATTTCTTTACATAATGAGCATTAACCCAGTTTAATTTTTTTATATCAAAAACTGCTGGAGATTTATTTATACGACTAGGATCAAATATTTCAGATAATTCTTCTAGAGAAAATATTTCTACATTTGTAGGAGGACTCCACCCTAATAATACTAAATAATTTACAATAGCTTCTGGTAAATATCCATCATTATATAAATCCATAAATGATGCATCACCATTTCTTTTAGATAGTTTTTTACCATCACTACCATTTACCATTGGTAAATGGACATATACAGGTTTTTGCCATCCAAATGCTTCATATAGTAAATTATATTTAGGCGTACTCATTAAATACTCATTTCCACGTGCTACATGAGTTATTCCCATTAAATGGTCATCTACTACATTAGCAAAATTATAAGTTGGATAACCATCACTTTTAAGTAATATTTGATCCTCCAATATTCTATTTTCAACAGTTATTTTTCCATAAACAATATCTTCATAAGTACTAACACCTTCCTTAGGCATTTTTTGTCTTATTACATATGGTATTCCAGCTTCTATTTTACTTTTAATTTCTTCTTCAGTTAATTTTTTACATTCTCCATCATACATAAATGCTATCTTTTCTTCTTCAGCTTGAGTTCTAAGTTTATCTAATCTCTCACTTGTACAAAAACAATAGTAAGCATGACCTAGTTCTACTAATTTATGAGCATATTCTTTATAAATATCTAATCTTTCGCTTTGAGTATATGGTCCATAATTTCCACCATTATTTGGTCCTTCATTAAAATTTAATCCACATAGTTTACAAGTATCATAAATAAATTCAACTGCTCCATCTACTTTACGAGTTTGATCTGTATCTTCTATTCTTAATATAAATTCCCCATTAGAGGTACTTGCTAATAAATATTCATATATAGCACTTCTTAAATTACCCACATGCATATATCCTGTCGGACTTGGGGCATAACGTGTTCTTACTTTCATTCTAATCACCTATTACATTTTATCAAATTAATAACTAGAATACAAATAAATACTAGCTATTTTATTATGTTTAAAAAAAAATAACTTAATCAAATAAGTTATTTTTATAATTAATTATCTAAAGTTAAAACTTTAGCCTTTTGTAGAGTCATAGTTGTTTCAATTACATTGTTAAGTGAATTATTTATTTTAGCAAATTCTAATGAAACTGGAACGTAAGGAATTACATTTCCTAATTGGGCAGGTGATAAAACATTAGTTGCTTCTCTGTAAAAATTTTCTACAGCACTATATTCTTTAACTTCTCTGCCATTTCCTTTGCTTAAATACCCAAAATTACTTTCTTTTATTAATGTGTCTACTAAATTTGTCATAACTATTCTCCTTTTTTGACAATACTGTCTATTAATAAGTCTGTGTCATGGTTAAAAAATGCATTTTTTAAGACATCATCTCCAATAAGTTTACCAACTATATTACAAGCAGTAATTTCTTCTTTGAAGAAGTCATCTTCACTTACATTTCCTACTAACATATTTGCTATTCCTGCGATATAACCAATATTTATACCAACAAACTTTTCTTCTTTATCAAATCCTATGTTACCTTCTTTATTCATAATTATTCTTATAACAATATTCATAAAGAAATTTCTAGAATCTTCTAAAGCCTCAAGCCCTTTAACATTAATAGTTAATTTATTTAATTTACTATTATAATCAAGTGGAAAAGAATTAACATAAGCAGATACTTTTTCAAATTTTAAAGTTTTTAAATTATTACATAAATTTTCTAAACTAACTTCTTTAAACGTTTCATGAAATACATTTACTAAACCTAAAATATTTTCCTTGATTGCTAAATCTAAATTCTTATTTGAATTTAGTGCTGTTTCTACATCTTTCATATTCATTATATCACCCTAATATTCCTTTAATATTTATTATAGCAATATGTTAATAAATTATCAATATTAAATTCGTCAAACCTTGATAACTTAGTTATATATTTTAACACAAATAAAAAAAAAGAAAAGACTTTTTTCTTCTCTTTACACAATATATGTCAACTCTCCCATTTCACTAGTTGGTATAAATCCTGCAGATTCAACTAACAAATCTGGAATTCTATTTATAACACTTGCACAAGTTAATTCAACTGTATTTGGTCTATTAACTGTTACTGTTGTTGTAGGTTCTCCTTCAATAGTCCATTCATTTTTATCAAATTCATTTTCGTCATAAACTTTACCAATACATTCAGCAACTATTGTAATACCCTCTTTAGTTTCTGTAGTAACTACCGCACTCATTCCTGTTGCATTACCTGCTTCTATCGTCATATTTAAAGTACTACTTGTTATAGCTTTATCACTAACTGTTGGTACACATTTTTGTGTTTGTGAAATAATAGTCAACCCTAATTTATCACAAATCCAACCACTTGCACTCCACATATAAGATGGTAAGAATTTACCATCTGCAATTAAATTTGCACGTTCTTCTTCACTAATTTTATCTGCACTTGCAATTTCTTTATCGAAATCTTCTAAACTAAGACCAGCACCATGAGCTTGAGCTAATGCTATACCATAATCTTCAACATTATAACTACTACTACCAATTATTTTGTTAATTTTATGAGTAGTTCCAGCCATCAGGCTTATTAAGTTTCCCCAAGCAACATCTTGATATCCATTACCTGTAATTGTACAGTTATTTTCAGTTGCTACTTTATCTAAAGCCATAGTCATAGCTGGCGATGAAGTAATTGGGTAGAAAGCCTCTTCACAAGTAGTTATAGCATTAACCCCTAGCCTAGCACATAACATTAAAGATTCATACACATCAGTCATTAAACTCATTGTTGTCACTATACAAACATCTGGTTTAACACTAATCATCATTCCTTCAGCTTGCTCTGGGCTTACTATTTTTACTCCTAATGGTTCACATCCTAATATTTCCCCAATGTCTTTTCCAATAACTTCAGTATCTGTATCTACTGCTCCTACTATTGTTGCTCCTTTTTCAATTGCATATCTCATTGTGTAAATACTCATTTTTCCACAACCATATTGAACAATTTTAACTCCGTTCATAATATCCCCCTTTATTTTATTACAATGTTATTATATCATTATTTAATAAAGTTTGTATTATTTGATTTATTTATTTACACAATTTCACATTAACTAACTAATAGTTCATCTAATTTATCAATAATTATATTATCATTATTACTAATTAAATGATTTATAATTTTATTCTCTATATATTCATCAATTAATTTATCTATTTTTCTAGCTCCAAATTCCTCATAGTCACATTTTTTTATCAATTCTTCTATTATATTGTTTTTGATTACTAACTTAATATTTTTTTCTTTATATTTACTTTTAATTATATTTAATTTTTTTATAACTAATTTTTTTATAACCTCATGGTTTAGTTTATTAAATATAATTATTTTATCTAATCTATTTATAAATGGAATTGAAAAAACTTCTTTTAATTTATTAACTGCCTTTTTATTTTCATTATCTTTAAAACCAATATTTATATCATGAAAACCAACATTAGATGTCATTATAATAGTGGTATGATCAAATCGTACAGTCTCTCCATTAGATAATTTTATTTTACTATCATCTAATATTTGAAGAAATAGATTTATCACTTTAGGATTAGCTTTTTCAATCTCATCTAATATAAGTACACTATATGGTTTTCTTTTTATATCCTCAAATATACTTGCTTCATTATACCCTATATATCCTGGAGGAGATCCAATTAATTTTGAAATACTATGACTTTCAATAAACTCACTCATATCTAATTTAATAATATTCTTATTACCTACTAAATGACTAGCAAATATTTTTGCCAAATAACTTTTCCCTACTCCACTAGGACCTGAAAACATATAAGCATGACATCTATTTTTGTCAGTAAACCCCAATTTACTTTTTTTTATTAAATTATTAACTAATTCTAAAGCTTTATCTTGCCCTAATATTTTATTCCTAAGATCTTTTTTTATTTTATTTATTACTTTATCGTTATCACTATATAATTCATAAATTGGAATACCTGTTTTAATATTAATTACTTCTTTAACGTCCATTATTGTTACAACTTTATCAATTTTTTTCTTATTCATTTTAAGTTCAATATTATTAACCTCATTAGCCAACTTATTTTCTTCATCTCTGAGCAATAAAGCTTCATCAAATAAATCTTTTTCTAGTAAGGCTACTTTTTCTTGTTTTATATCAATTAATTTTTTATTAAGCTTATTATATTTTCTAGCAACACTACTTTCTCTTAAACTTGCTTTAGCACAGACTTCATCTAAAATATCAATAGATTTATCTGGTTCTTCTCTATCGAAAATATATTCATCACTAAATTTTATTATCATATCAATTATATCGTTACTTAATATAACTGAATGGAATTTTTCATAGATAGGTTTTAATTTCATTAATATCTCTTTTACTACTTCTTTAGTAGGAGTTTCGATATTAATTTTTTGAAATCTTCTTGCTAGAGCTCCATCGGGCTCAATATATTTTTTGTATTCTTTAGTTGTAGTTGCACCTATTAATCTAATTTTCCCCCTAGCTAGAGCAGGTTTAAATATATTAGAGGCATCAATCGCACCTTCAGCTCCTCCTGCTCCTACTAATGTATGTATTTCATCAATAAACAATATTATATCTTCATTATTTTCTACTTCTTTTAATATCTTTCTAATTCTATCTTCAAATTCGCCACGATATTTGGTTCCTGCAACAGTTGAAGCCATATCTAGTGAAATTAATCTTTTATCTTTAAGAGCATATGGAACTTCTTTACTAGATATCATACGACTTAACTCTTCTACTATTGCTGTTTTACCTACTCCCGGTGAGCCTATTAGGATAGGGTTATTCTTAGTTCTTCTTACTAATATTTCTAACAATCTATTTATTTCTTCTTTTCTGCCAATTACTGGATCTGTTAAACCTTCTTTTGCTTTCATCGTCAAATCAATACCTAATTCATCTAATACTAATTTTTCATTTTTTTCCTTACTAGTATTAATTATTTTAGGAGCAAATTCTTTATATAATTTATCTAAATCTATTTTCATAGCTAATAATATTCTGATAGCTACACCCTCACCTTCTTCTAACAAACTAGAAAATAAGTGACTTACAGTTACTTCACTATTATTATTTTCTTTAGAATCTAATAAAGCATTTTCTAAAATTCTTCTTAACATAGGTGTATATAAAAACCATTCACTTTCCTTACTTCCAATACCAACAATTTTTATTAATTCAGCTTTAAATTTATTATAAGTTAGCTTAAATTCTTTTAATTTTTTACTAACATTCGTATTACTTTTTAAAATTGCTAATAGTAAATGCTCACTACCAACATATGGATGATTTAGTTTTTTCATTTCATTTTTAGCTTCAACTACTACAATTCTTGCTTTTTCTTCAAAATTTCCGTACATATCTTTCCTCCTATAACTAGTTTATGATTATAGTGGTAAATATTTTGTCTTTTAAACAAAAAAAAGAAGATTTTCGTTCTTCTTTTTTCGTGTTTATTTTTTATTTATTAGCTAGACTAGTAAAATATAGAGCAGTTCTTACCATTTGAGCTGAATAACTCATTTCATTATCATACCAAGTAACTACCTTAACTAATTGTTTACCATCTACTTCTAAAATGTCAGTTAATTTAGAATCTACTAAGCTACCAAAATATGATCCAATCACATCACTAGATACAATAGGATCAGTAGTATATCCTAATGTTTCATTGGCATTATTTTCAAATAATTTATTTATTTCTTCAACCGAAGTATTTCTTTTTAGTTCAATAGTTAAATCTACTACAGAACCTGTTGTTGTTGGAACACGAAGTGCACTTCCATCAAGTTTACCTTGTAAATTAGGAAGTACTAATCCTACTGCTTTTGCTGCACCAGTACTAGAAGGCACTATATTACTAGCTCCTGCTCTACCTCGTCTTGCATCAATACCCTTTTTATGTGCTACATCTAAAATTGCTTGATCGTTAGTATAAGCATGAACTGTAGTCATATAACCTTTTTCAATACCAAATTCACGGTCTAATAAATCTACTACTGGAGCTAAACAATTAGTAGTACAACTAGCTGCACTAATTACTGTTTCACTTCCATCTAATGTTTTATGATTAACATTATATACAATGGTTTTTAAATCACCCTTTGCTGGTGCTGAAATAATTACTTTTTTTGCTCCTGCTTCTACATGTTTAGAAGCACTTTCCAGGCTTGTAAATAGTCCTGTACATTCAAATACTAAATCTATTTCCATTTCAGCCCATGGTAAATTTATCGGATCCTTTTCACTAACTATTTTTACCTTACGATCTTTTATAATAATATTATTATCATCATGACTGATTTCATTAATTTTATAATTTCTATGTGAAGTATCATATTTTAATAAATATGCTAATTGTTCAGCATCCGTTAAATCATTTATAGCAACTACTTCAACATTAGGAACTTGCTCTAATATTCTAAATACAAGTCTACCTATTCTCCCAAATCCATTTATTGCGACTTTTGTCATATATATTTCCTCTTTCTTATTTTAATTATGGAAGCAACTATTCCCAATAAACTCTCTTAATACTGAATCATTAGGAACTTCTTCACTTGAAAGTGGTAAGAAGTTTCTTAAAAAGTTTATAAGCCTTAGTGCTTCAGGATAATTTTTATTATTTTCATCTATAGAAAACAATAATGGTTCAGCATATATTTTCAATACACTAATTTCATATAAAAGAGCTGAATTAATTACTACATCAGAACTTTCTATATATGGGTAAATATATTTATTTTCACCCTCTCGTATTTTATTCCACTGAGTTAATGTATCACTCGCACTATTTCCACGAGTTCTACTATCTCTAATCATTCTTCTAAGTTTTCTAATATCAGTTGTATGAACTCTACTATGATTATCAACATTAAGTGGCGATAGAGGTGTTAAATATATTTTATATTTATTCTTACTATCCACTAACATTGTCAATTTATCATTTAAAGCATGTAAACCTTCAACAATAATTATATCAGTATTTTTTTTCAATTGTAACCATTTACGTTTATACTCTTTTTTACCAACTACAAAGTTATATTCCGGAAGTAATACTCTCTCACCATCTAAAAGACGCATCATATCGCGATTGAAAGCTTCTAAATCAATAGCATTTACAGATTCAAAATCATATTCTCCCTTGTGATTTCTAGGTGTATCTTTACGATCCAAAAAGTAATCATCTATAGATATTTGGTGAGCAGTTATACCTTGACTACGTAAGTACACTTCCAACTTTTTAGAAGTTGTTGTCTTACCACTACTACTAGGTCCTGCTATCAGAACAAGTTTTATATCATTATCACTATCAGCAATTTTATTAGAAACATCAGCTAATTGACTATTATATTTGGCTTCACTAATTCTAATTAAATCATTATAGTTATGTGTTGTAACAAATTCATTCAAATCGGCTGCATTTCTAATTTCAACCGTGTCACACCAATCAATATATTCTTCATATTTTTCAAATACTTTACCATAATGATTATATTCAAGTGTACATTCAGGATTTGTAATATTTGGAAATCTTATAACAAACCCTTTCGTATCAATATATGTTAATTTAAATTCATCTAATAATTTTGTACTAGCTGCTAAACCGCTATAAAAATAATCATATATATTACCTAATCTATATAAATGAATATTAGCGTTTGAAATATACTTTAAAGCTTTAACTTTATCAATTTGATTCTTTTTAGAAAAATAATATGATGCATCACTTCTAGATACACTAACTTTTTTTATTTCTAAATCATCTTCACAATGCTTATGCATTAATATTTCTAATTCGTTTACCACTTCTGGTGTCATTTCTTTATTAACAACTTCACAATATACTCCATTATCAATAGAATGTTCAATAATTACTTCTGTATCATCACCAAGTAACATTTTAATAGAATATATCATTAAAAATTGTAATGTATTCTCATATATATAATGACCAATTTCACTACTACGATCATAAAATATAACTTCTGAATCACGAGTTATTTTATCTGTTAATGGAGTTAAATAATTATTTACTTTTGCAATCAAAATTGGGTAAGTATATTTATCTCTAAAATCTTTACTTATTTCTTGAAATGTTGTATTAGGTTCATAAGTATTAATATCAAAATTACCACTTTTAACTTTAAACTTATACATATTATCCCTCTATTCTTATTCTATAATTCATTTTATCAAATATTTAAAAAAAAGTATACAACTATGTCGTATATTAATATGTATATTTAATTTTTAATTATATATGATAAATATAGAGAGGGTGATTAGATGTTAATACCAACTGTTATAGAAAAAAGTAATAATAGTGAGCGCGCTTATGATATATATTCTAGATTATTAAAAGATCGAATTATAATATTAGGAGGAGAAGTTAATGATAGTATTGCAAATACTATCGTAGCTCAGCTACTCTATTTAGACTCTATAAACAAAGAAGATATCAGCCTATATATAAATTCTCCTGGTGGATCTATTAGTGCCGGAATGGCTATTTATGATACTATGAATTTAATAAAAAGCGATGTATCTACAATATGTATGGGAATGGCTGCTAGTATGGGAGCATTTCTGTTATCAAGTGGTGCTAAAGGAAAACGCTATTGTTTACCAAATAGTGAAGTTATGATTCACCAACCACTTGGTGGTGCTAAAGGACAGGCAACAGAAATTCAAATTGCTGCTGAACATATATTAAAAATAAAAAGTAAACTTAATAAATTATTAGCTAAAAATTGTAAACAAAATATTAAAAAAATTGAGCAAGATACTGAAAGAGATAATTTTTTAGACGCTAAAGAAGCACTTAATTACGGACTTGTTGATGAAATATTAAGTAAATAGTATTCAAAAATGTTTTTTTTTGATATACTTTACTTGTGGTGATACTATGAAGGTTGCAGATAATAGATTTAAACTTAGTACAGCATATATAATGCTTGGTTTATTGTGCCTATTTTGGTATTTCTTCTTAACTGAAGAAGGTAGTATGCGTAGAATGTATATTACAACTGATATAAATGTAGCTCTTACTTATGATGTTAATACTATAAGTACTTTATCAGATGGAACTGTTTATACTTTTACACCTGCAACATACACAGAAGATAATAAAAAACACTTTTATAAATGTGTTTCTACTAATATAATTATCGAATGTGAATCAATAAGAAATGAATATGACCAATAAAAAAACTTAGTTATTTATCTAAGTTTTTTTGTAAATTAATATAATAAACTAAACCCATATAATATTCTTTTCTCAAATTATTATTATATTTTTTTATTCTTTTCATTAAATCTCATATGATAATTTTTTTTATTTTTAAATAAACTATGAACTTGTTCTAATTCGGATATACCAACTTCATTAGAAAATTCTTCATTTATTTTATCTATAGATTTTCTAATACTATTATATTTTTTTTCTTTTATTTTCTTCATTAGTACCTCCAATTATATAATAACCAGAAAATACTATTTAATACTTATAGTAATTCACTATATTCTTCTTCATTCAAATTAGTGATTGTCATAACAGTTTCTACACATTCTTCAACATATTTACTGTAATCAAATTTTGATTCCACTTCTAAACACTTTTCTAATTTTGGATGTATAACAGGATGTTTTGGTAAGAAAATTGTACAACAATCTTCATGTGGTAATATACTTGTTTTATATGTTCCTATCTTGTTTGCTAAATCAATAATTTCTAATTTATCCATACAAGCTACTGGTCTAATTACAGGCATAGTTGTTACTGCATTTATAACTTGCATACTTGCTAATGTTTGACTTGCTACTTGCCCTATACTCTCACCATTTACTAAAATTTTGCAATTTCTTACTCTCGCTAACTTACTAGCAATACGATACATCATTCTTCTCATAATCGTTATTGTATAACTATCAATTCCATTTTTATAAATAGCTTCTTGTAATGCTGTAAAATTAACAACATGAACTTTAATGTTAAGTGAATATTCATTTATAATACGAGCTAAATCTAAAACTTTATTTCTTGCCTCTATACTAGTATGTGGTAATGATTCAAAATATATACATTCTAAATCTACACCTCTTTTTAAGGCTAAATAACCTGCTACTGGTGAGTCAATTCCACCACTTAACATTAACATACCTTTACCTTGAATTCCAACTGGATATCCTCCTGCTCCTCTTATTTCATTAGTATAAATAAATGTTCCTTCTTCTCTTATTTCAACATTAATGATCATATCAGGATTATGAACATCAACTTTTAAATCTGTATTTTTTAAAACATGTCCACCAAGAATATGACTAAATTCCATACTTCCTATACTGAAACTTTTATCAGCTCTCTTTGTTACTACTTTAAATGTTTTATAATCATTTCTATCTAATTGTAAAACAGCATCTTTAATTGCATCAATATCATTAGTAACTTGATAACTTATAACTATCCCGTGCAGACCAAATACTTTCTTTAAAACATTTATAACTTCATCAAATTTTTCATCTAACACATCTATATACATTCTAACTCTATCACGTTTTATTTTAACTTCATAATTTTTCAGCATTTTTCTAATATTATTAGTAAGTGCACTAACAAATAAATTTCTATTACTTTTCTTTGTAGTCAATTCCCCATATTTAATCATTATTAATTTTTTCATACTATCCCTCACTTGTTTTATAATTATATCAAAAATAACTCATATCGACAATAAAAGAGTACTGCTAGTACTCTATTTATCTCTACTATAATGACTTAATAATTTATCATATATACCTGGCTCAATTTTATTCAAACAATTAATTGTTAATTCTAAAGATTTTTGATACTCACCTTTATAAAATAATACTTCACTATAAGTTAAATTATTATCCAAACCTTCAACAGTAGTTCTATATCTATTACCATATACAATTGCCATTTCTGCGAACATTGCCGTTTTAATCATTTCCTTTGTAGATGAAAATAATTTTAAAACTAAATCACGAGCTGTATCAACACGAGTATTTAGAGTTGCGATTGTGATTGGCTTCTTTTCAAGTTCTACCACAATCTCAGCAATAGCTGCTCCTGCTTCACGTAATTCAACATAGTAAGTTCTTGGAATTACTGGTAAATGATAGTCACGCATTTTAAATTTTGCTTCTTTTAAAATTACTTTTACTTCTTCAAGTTGTTGTCTAGCTCTTACTTCATCTTCTTTCATATTTCCAATGCTATCAAGAGAATTATCTAAATTATCTTCAATATTTGCTAATCTAATAACTAAATTTTCAATTTCTTTAGTTAATTTTGAATAAGCGAAAGCATTATTAGAAGTATGTTTGATCAATATATCATAATCATCACCAAGAATGCGCAATTCTTCTTTAATATCATTTAGTAATTTTACATCTTCATCACTCAAATTATAAATATTTTGAACTTCATTAATTTGTATAAAAATATCAGCAACTACTTTATTAATTTTTTCAAATTTCTCTTTAAAGGCCTTATTTGTTTCCTCATAAGTACTTCTTTCAATGTCTTCTTTTTCGAAATCATTAAATATTGATTCAAAATAATCTACTAATACTTTAAGTTCAAAAAGACTATCTTCTAAATTTAATAATTTAACACGATCTATTATATCTACTATTTTTTTATTAGCTTCTTCTATATTATATTCAACATTTAAATAATCTAATGGATATCCTTCTTCCATCATTTTATCATAAGTTACTTTTACTTCTTCTATTTTTTTAGGTAGTATTGAATTTGCTAATAAAATAATATCAGGCAATTCATTTACAACAATTTCCATATGCTTAAGCATATCATCAATAGCTTTAATTAACTGTGTAACTTCCGGATAATGATTAGCTTCCATAAGTGTTTCAAAATCTTCAAATCTTTTTGCAATATTTTCAAATTGAACTGTAACATTATTTTCTAATTCTCCATAACTACTTACTTCATCTTTAAATTCTTTATAAAGTGTACGGTATTGATTTTTCAAATTAGTTATAATTGATCTATTACGTTCTTCACTAGTCGTAATTTCTTTTATTTCATTAAGCAAAAAATCACTACTTGCTTTAAGTTTATATAATTCCATTTCTAATTGAGCTATTTTAAACAATGTTTTTTTATAATCCTGTTTAGCAAGACTATAATCAGCTTCTAAAATCATATCAGTCACTAATGGAATTTGTTCTTTTTTCAAAGTGTCTAATCTTGTTTTCCATTCTTTATACATATTTTCTAATTTATCATTTTTTAAATATGACTCTATTTTTGCTAATTCTGGCATAATAGGTGAACTATCAATTGTATTCTTTTCATACTCTATTTCATCTAACTTTTTTTTGAATTTTTTATTTGTATATTTCTGTAATAAAGTTAATACTGTAATAATTGATACAACAGCAACTACATATATTATTGACATTAAAACAATTATATTATCCATGAATAACTCACCTCTATTATTTATCTCTTATACTATATATAATACCACAATTAGACATTTTTTTTGCATTTTTTTATGAAAATAAGTAAAATTTATTTATTATGTGTTGACATGACATTTATACAATGATACTATAACGGCATATAAAGGTCAGAATATGCCCTTTTATATCGGGGGAAAATTAATAATGAAAATAACAAATTTAAATAAAGAAGTTACAACAAAAACAATACAGAAAAGAAATAAATTTTCTGCTAGAGGAAAAAGAACTTTAATAGGTATGGGACTAGCAAGTGTTCTAGCTGTTAGTGGTGTCGCTGCTATTAACAAAACAAAGGAAGATATTAGAGAAGATGTAAATCATAACATTACTGATATTCTTAACCATGATATTAATACTCATACTGACTTAGATGAAAAACTAGTTTCTGTTATTAATGAAAATAACAAACAAGAAGTTTTTGATAATGTTAAATATGTAGAAGAATTATTAAATTTAAAAGAATATATTGAAACATTTGAATTAGAAAAAAAATTAAGTGCTACTCAAAAAATTGAATTTGCTGATATTAAAAATACTTCTGATGGAAACTTTAATCATGATGAAGTAATGAATATTTATCAAAGAGTAGTTAAAGATTATCATCCTGATACTCCAATTACTGAAGATGAAAAAGCTTTACTAACAGCTTATTATGATATTGTTGAATATATAACAACTACTGGTTCAAAAAACATCGATGAAGCAAGTTTATTATTAATCAAAAGTAACTTCATGAATGAAAATGATATACCTAATGATCAATTGGATGAAATTACTATTTCGAAACCAATATCTAAAGGTCCTGGTTATAATGATGGGGCTTACATTGAATATAACTATAAAAAATACGATATAACTGGAGCAGAGATGAAAGTTGTTGCTGGAGTACATAGTAGTCAACATATATTTCTTAGCGATATAACTGAAGATGAAAGAACAATTCATGATTTAACATGTATTGAAAATAATATTGATAATGTAACTGAATACATGAATGATTCTCGTACTTTAAAATAAATAGCACACAAGTGCTATTTTTATTATGAAGAAGGTAATAAAAATATAGTTAAAACTTGACTTTTAACATATATTTATATATAATTAAAAATGCATGTAGATCTAGCAGCGTTATATGATATATTTAACGTGATTGTCACCTATAATGGTATACTAGTAACTTAGTGCTGCAAAGCGAAGATATTAAGATAATCACCCTATTTATAGACATATAACCTCTATCTCATGAAAAGAAGGAGGAGAAAATTATGGCAAGATACACAGGACCAATTAACAGAAAATCACGTCGTTTAGGATTTTCAGTATTAGAAAACGGTAAAGATATCGCTAAAAGACCTTTTGCACCAGGTCAACATGGAGCTGGACGTAAGAAAAAAATGTCTAACTACGGTGTTCAATTACAAGAAAAACAAAAACTTAGATTTATGTACGGTATGAACGAAAAACAATTCAAAAAATTATTCGTTGAAGCTGGTAAATTAAAAGGTGTTCACGGAGAAGATTTCTTTAAATTATTAGAAAGTAGATTAGATAACTTAGTATACAGATTAGGTTTCGCTACTACTAGAAGAGGATCTAGACAAATTGTTAACCACGGACACATTACTGTTAATGGTAAAAAAGTTGATATTCCATCTTACAGATGTAAAGCTGGTGATGTTATAGCTGTTAAAGAAAACAGTAAAACTCATAAAGCTATCGTTGAATCTTTAGCAAGTGTTCACAACCGTGTTGAATTCGTTACATATGATGAAACTAAAATGGCTGGTACATTCGTTAGATTACCTGAAAGAAATGAACTTAATAAAGAAATTAATGAATCATTAGTAGTAGAATACTACAACAGATAAGAAACTTTTAGTTTCTTTTTTTATACTTTGACAATTATTGCATTGCTTGGTAATATATATAATAAAATTAATTAAGGAGACTTATATGAATAAAGATAAAATAACAATAAACAGTTTATTTGATATTGCCGACTACAAAGACGGATACTTTGTAGAAGAAGAATTGATACACGACATTATCATTGCATTAGAATTACTTCGTCATAATTATAATAAAAATATTTGTAAAATAAATTATTTAAGCAGTATACCATTAGTACCTATTGGTGTATTAACATATATTTCCCTTAATGGGTCAGTGAACAATTTAACTACTACTAACGAATTAAATACTGTAATTCATATATTAGGTACTATTGGTATATCTGAATTAGCAAATAAGTTAATAAACAAATATTTATTATCATATAGAATAGAAAATAAATTATATAACTATAATTTAATATATAATCAGTTATTAGCACTTATTATTAATGAACTAAATAACTTAATTCAATTTAATACGACTAATACTAAAAATAATTTTGGATTAGATGAAAATACATTTTTTACTGATGATTTTAATTTAAATGTTGATGAATATTTATACTTCGTTGAAAATGATTTATTGTATTTATTAAATAATAATGCATCATTACAAAATTATAAAACAAGATTCAACAACTCAAACTCTAAATAAATCTCAACTAAGGAAGATCTCTATCTTCTTTTTGTTGACTTTAAGAATATAAAATGATAGTATATTATACACATATAAAAGACATGTTTTAGGGAGTTGAAAGTAAAAATGGAAAAAATAAGTACTCATGAACTTGCCTCTGAGATTAGAGAACATTATTTATCAAATAATATCACAGAAGAAGATTATCTAGAACTATCTACTACTTTTATTGAAATATTAAATTATGACTTTAAAATTTATAAAAATAATAAATCATTTACAGATATTTGCAATGGTATTTTTACTGTTACTAATGGTACTTTCTTATTTTTATTAGCTAATAATTTTTTAAATGCTAATTTTCCACAAGTAAGTGATAATAAACAATGGGTAAATTTTGTTGCTTCACTATCTATAAGTTTCGTAAGTGTTGAATTAATAAATCACATACGTAATCGTTCAATAAAGCTTAGTTATAATGAAAATTATTATTGTGAAGAATTAAATTCATTTATAAATACAACTATTTCTGCATATTCAAATAAACCAACTATAAGTTTGGATATTAATGAAAAAAACTTTAAAAATGTATCCGATCATTATATTTCTTTATTTAACAAAGAAATGATTGATGAATTAAAAAATAATGAAAATTTACAAGCAATAAGAAATATTAATATTAACCAAGAAGATGAGTTAAATGTTGATAATAATACATTAAGGAGATAAGAATGAAAATAAAATATAAAATATATAAAATTACCCTTACAGGTTTCCTTTCACTAGGAATATACAGCGCTTATAATATATATAATAAATTAAAAGGTGTAGATTCTCCAGTGATTATTGAGTCTCTTAGCACTATTACAGATCCTAATATACAAACTAATACTGATATTGATGAAAAAATGGTGCAAATTGATGATGAAATGATTATTGAAAGAGCTTTAGAAATAGAAAAAATGATTATATTATACGATATGATAGAAGATTTAAATTTAAATTTTTCTAACAATGAAGTAGCCAATATAAATACTAATGACTTTTCTTATGATACAGTTTTAAAGTTATATGATTCAGTTAAAAAGAATAATGATAATAATGATAAACAAAAACTTTTTGCTTACAACATTAAATTACATGATTATCTAATTAATGAAGGTAATGAATATATTAGTGACTACGGATATTTATTAGGAAAAACTACTGCTTTAGATGCATTTGATATTAGTATTGATGATTATGATAACTATTATTTCAGTCGTAGTGACGATTATAGTAAAATGTATTTAAATAATTTACCTAAAAGTGATGAAGTAGTAAATTATGAAGTGAGTGATAGTAATATGAAAGTTATTATAGATTCTAATCAATACAACATTGTAACATGTGATATTGAGACTATGAGATCATCTATAAACTTATATACATCATTTATGGAAGAAAATAATACTATAAAAAAATAATACTAAATAGTATTATTTTTTTTATTTTCACATAGTTTATAATCTTCTATTACAGCTAGTTGATGATAGTATCCCTTCAGATAAAATTTTTCTGCTATATTCAATTGAACGAGACTATTAAACTCTTTATTTGCTAATTCCTCATTTAATGAAAAATATTTTTTATCAGCATCACTAACTCCATAGTTAAAACATTTTAGTTTATACCTATCTATTAATATAAAATTTAGCAATATATAATTATAAACATAAATATAAAAATCATATAATTTTGTACAATTTTTATATTTAATAAAATAATTTATATTCTTTCTATATGATTCATATCCATATGCATCCTTAACTGCTAAATAACTAACTTTTTTTATATCAGTTGTAGACAAATTATTAGTATCATATTTTTTAATTATATTATTTATTGTCATAATAATCCTTATTATTTATCTTTCAAATTAACTACTTTTTGATATTTATTTAGTAATCCTTCTTTTATTTTTAATAAAGATGGTTTAGCTTGATGAAGTGTTGGTTCGCAACTTGCTTGAATTAGTAATGGTCCATCTTCTGTAATAGCAATATCCCAACTAGCATATTTAACTCCTGGTACCATCAAAGACGCCTCTTTTGCTAATTCTATTGCCTGTTTATACATAGGGATTTCGAATCCTTTAAATTCAACTTTAGTTTTAGGATGAATAGTATATATATTATCTTCTACATCAACAGCGTTTGTTGTAACTTTACCATTAGTATTTAAATAGGCTACTAATCCTCCAGCTTTAAATTTAGAAACAACTCCACCATTTCCAATTTTTAATACTCCATGTAAATATGTAGCTTTATCATTTTCAGTATAAGTATAGATTCTAACAGTATTTACAGCATTTTTATATAAACTATTCATATCACTATGTTGTTTAACAAAACTCTCTACTAAAACTTGACCACTTTTTCTAAGTGAACGATATAGTTTTTTTCCATCAGTATTTCTATTAACATTTATTTTTTCAGGTATCATATAACCTTCATCACTAACTGATTTAACAATAATAGCTCTTTTCCCTTTCAAAAATTCACTAAATTGATCACCTTTTACTTCTCTTAAATAAATCCATTCGCGTTTTAAATATTCATTAAATATTTTACTAAACTCTATTTTATCATTAAATGCGATTCTTGAACGTTCTTTATTACAACATTTTATGATTTTTCTATGATATTTAGATGGTAAATAAGTACTTCTTTGTTTATCATTTAACAAATGAAATTCAAAGTCTAAATAGTCATGAAAAGTAGTTTTGTACTTTACTTTACACTTGATCATATCTCCAATAATTTTAACCGAAACTTTATCTAAATCATTAGAAAGTTCTTTAATATCACTTATTACTTCTTTTGTCTTCTCACTAATTATATTTTTACTCATAATTCCTCCATCATCACTATTTAAACATACCTACGTAATATTTTTTCTTACCTCTTCTAATAATAATAGCTTTATTATACATCGCATTATCTTTAGTAATTAAAATGTCTTCTGAAGTATATTTATCACCATTTATTGTGATACTGCCATTATTAATAAATTCTCTAGCTTCTCTTTTAGAAGTTGCTGCTTTAGATAATACTAATAAATCAACTAAATTTATACTTTCCTCAAGTTGAAAACTATCTACATCTTTAAAAGCATCTTCAATTTCATCCATTGCTAGCTCTTTTATATTTCCACTAAATAAAGCTTTACTAATATTTTCAGCCTTATTATATTCATCACTACCATGTAGATCAGTTATCACTGCTTTAGCCAATTCTTTTTGAGCCAATCTTAAATGTGGAGCTTCATTATGTTTACTTTCAATTTCTTTTATTACTTCGACTGGAATAAAAGTTAAAGTTTTTAAGTAATCAATTACTTTAGCATCTTCACTATTAATTAAAAACTGATATAATTCATAGCTTGATGTTTTATTTTTATCTAACCAAATTGCCTTACCTTCACTTTTACCAAACTTAGTACCATCTGCTTTTGTAACAAGAGGCATAGTAAATCCATAAGCTTCTTTAGCTATTTTTTTTCTAATCAACTCTATACCAGCAGTAATATTTCCCCATTGATCTTGTCCTGCAACTTGTAAGATACATCCTCTATTTTCATATAAATATAAGAAATCTAAAGCTTGCATAATCATATATGAAAATTCAGTATAAGTTATACCGTCATCTAATCTTCTAGCAACAATATCTTTACTAAGCATATAATTAATATTAAAATGTTTACCATAATCTCTTAAAAAGTCAATAAAATTTATATTGTGACACCAATCATAATTATTAACAACTTCAAATCCAAAAATATCTTCTGCTTGTTTTTTTAAGCATGCAAAATTATGAGCTACTTCTTCTTTAGTAATCATAGTTCTTTCACTAGTAGGTCTAGGATCTCCTATTAAACCAGTTGCACCCCCAACTAAAAGAATTGGATTATGTCCAGCTAATTTAAGTCTTTTTGATATTAAGAAAGAAGAATAATGTCCTATATGCATACTATCACCAGTTGGATCGGTACCAATATAAAAAGTTATACTCTCATTATTTAATTTATCTTCTAATAATGGACTACTAATATCTTTAATTAATCCCCTATATACTAATTCATCATATATTTTCATTATTCAATTCCTTTCATAATATTTACTCCATGTGAAGTACCTATTCTCTCTACTCCTAATGTTATGAATTTAATCGCATCATTATAAGTTTTTATTTCACCACTTGCTTTAATTTCTAACACTTCATTTTTATGTGCATTAATAATATCTATATCTTTAGTACTAACTCCTCTGTTACCATACCCAGTAGAAGTTTTAACAAAGTTAATAAAAGTTAAATTACAAGCAATAACTGCTTCCATTATTTCTTCTTCAGTCAATACACTAGTTTCAATAATTACTTTAAGTATTTTACCTTTAATAGCATCTCTAACGCTTGTAATTTCTTCTACAATATAATCATAGCTCTTTTCTTTTAAAGCTCCAATATTGATAACCATATCAATTTCATCTGCTCCATTTTCAACAGCTTCTTTAGCTTCATATACTTTAACTCCAATTGTACTATTTCCAAAGGGAAAACCTACAGTAGTACATACAGCAACACTACTTTCTTTTAATTCACTACTTGCCATTTCTACAAAACTAGGTGGAATAACCACACTAGCAAAATGATTTTCTTTAGCTTCACTACATACTCTTTTAACATCTTCACTAGTTACTGTAAATCCTAAAATTGTATGATCGATATAATTTTCTATGTTCATAATTTTCCTCCTAATAAAAAAAATACTTATAAATATAAAGACGCAATAATATCACGCGGTACCACTTTATTTCATAAATACTTATGCACTTAATTCTTAACGCGAATAACGATTTAACTCAAAATATGTAATTGATAATATAATCTTGATAAACTTTCACCAACCGTTTATTCTCTAATTACTAACTATATTACTAAATTATTTATCACTGCTAAATTATTTATTTATTGTACCACAATATATACTACAAATCTATTTGTCTAGATTAACTTTATCTATTAAACTTTCTATTTTTTTACCATATTCTATTGACTCATCATATACAAACTCTAATTGTGGAATATGTCTAATATCAACTCTATTAGTTAACTCTCTTCTAATAAAATTTTTAGCATCCTTTAAAGCTTTTAAAGTGCTTATTTTTTTACTTTCATCTAATACAGTTATATATACTTTTGCATAGCTTAAATCTGATGACAAATTAATTCCAGTTATAGATACAAATCTTATATCTTTATTTTTAATTTCTGTCATTAAAATCATACCTATTTCTTTTTCTAAAGTACTGGCGATTCTCTCAATTTTTACATTCATAAATTTCACCTCACTTATATTATACAATAATTTTAAATTTATTTATATCAATTTATGTAAACTTTCATTATTTATTTTACAATATACTTACTCTTTATTAACTTATATGATAAAATTTAATAGAAAGTAGGTAAGATTATGCTTAATAAAATGTTTTTTGTAAATGTATTAATACTATTAATAATTTCCTTTTATTCAGATTATGCTTTATATTTTGTAACAGCACAATTATTAGGAATAATATTATATATGATGTATAAATTTAACAATAAAAATAAAAAAAATATTAATATTGATGAATATAGTGAATTAGATAAAAAACTATATCCTTTACTAGCAAGTTGTTTAACAGATGAAAAAGGTGTATATTACAATGATATTGTAGCAACTATAATTAATTTAATTCAAAAAGATTATATTGCTGTTGATATAAATAAATACTATGACAAGGAAGAATTAACTTTAAAAGTTAACCCTATTGGTGATCCAACAACTTTATCTGTTACTGAAAACAGTATTTATAACTATATAATGCAAAGTAATGATAAAGTTAGTTTAAATAAATTTATGGATAAAATTAAAAATAATAGTGATGAATTACTTAGAACTAAAAGTTTAATGTCAAATCTAACTGCTAGACTTAGCAATATTTATTATGTTAATAACATCGCAATTTTTATGACTTTAGTATTTGCAATTGTAGAATTTTATTTATTCTCAATGATTAATACTAATTATATTTTTATGATGATAATATTTACTCTAATAATTATTATTATATCATTAATAAAATTCAAAGCAGAACGTTTAGTATTTATAAAAGATAAATATTTAGATGAAAAAAATCAATGCGATGGTTTTAAAAACTATTTAAAATCATATTCTAAATTAAAAGAAAAAGATATAACAGAATCCAATAAATTTAATTATTATTTTCCATATTTAATTGCTTTTAATTTATTAGATAATTTAGATTTAGATAAAGTTAATAGTAAATTAGTAAAAGTCTATAAGTACATTATAAATAATAGTTAAAGAAAAAACATATATATAAATTATATGTTTTTTTAATATAAATGATTACCAACTTTATAATTTGTAGGAATTATCCCTTTTATACTCATATCTATCCAACTATTTAAAGCACATTCAAATCGTGTTTCTGAAAACATAAAATTAACTATATTTTGATAATCAGGAAAATCACATTTATTCATGTTTAAATATTTAATTATATTTCTAGGATCTATATATATGTCTTTTTCTATTTGTAAGTAAATTGAATCTATTATTAGATTATAAACTATTTCTAAATCTTCACTAAAAGCTATATCTATATCATCACTAAAAATTATTTCTTCATTTAATGATACAGCATCTTTTCTTTTATAAATAGTAGCTAAAATCCAAGTTTTAGCAAACTTCATTTTCTCTATAGTTATTAAATCAACAACTATTTCATCTGTTTCTTTATTTACTACTGTAACACTACCATCATTATTATATGCAATAAAATACTTCATATAAGTATTTTCTAAAGATCTAAAGTTAAAATTAAATTTTTTATACAACTCACTAAATAATGGAATATCTTCTTTCATATAAACACCTCTAATCTTATTTTATCATATTTTTTTTATAAAATAAAAGTAGAAAGATTATCTTTCTACTTCTACCATTTCATATGCTTCTATAACATCATTAACTTTTATATCAATAAAATTCTCAATTGTTATACCACATTCTAAACCTTTTTTAACTTCTTTAACAGTATCTTTTTCTCTTTGAATAGAATTAATATTTCCACCAAAAATAACAATACTATCACGAATAATACGAGCTTTGCTGTCACGTTTAATTATTCCATCAGTTACTTTAGATCCAGCAATAATACCAACTTTAGAAAATTTGAAAATTTGTCTAACTTCGGCACTACCAATTGTTTTTTCTTCAAATATTGGTTCTAACATACCTCTCATAGCAGCTTCCATTTCTTCTACAATTTTATAAATTATATTGTAAAGTCTGATTTCTACTCCATTATCTTTAGCGATATCTCTAATAGTGTTATTAGGTCTAACATTAAAACCTATTAATATAGCATTACTAGCTTTAGCAAGTACAATATCCCCTTCAGTAATAGCTCCTACACCACTACGAATTACTTTAACACGTACATCTTCTACTTCTAATTTTTCTAAAGAATTTTTAACAGCTTCACTACTACCATTAACATCTGTCTTAACTATAACATTAATTTCTTTTATTCCTTCTTGAATTTTAGAGAATAAATCATCTAATGTTACAGCACTTTTAGCTTTATTTTCTTTTATTTTAGCTTGTTCTCTTCTTGTTTCTCCAATAGAACGACTTTCCTTTTCACTCTCAAATGCCATGAATTTATCACCAGCACTAGGTACACCATTTATACCTGTAATCTCTACTGGCATACTTGGTTTAGCTTCAGTTATTTCTTGTCCTAAATCATTTCTAAGAGTTCTCACTTTACCATAATTAGTACCTACAACAATAGGATCACCTAGTCTTAATGTACCATTACTAATAAGCATTGTAGTAATAGGTCCAACTTGTTTATCAAGTCTTGCTTCTACTACAGTTCCTGAGGCATAACGATTTGGATTAGCTTTATAACTTTGCATTTCTGCGATTAAACTAATATTTTCTAAAAGTTCATCTACACCTGTACCATCAAATGCCACAATTTTATTATATAGAGTTTCTCCACCCCATTCATCAGGTGTAAGACCTGCATCAGCAAGTTCTGTCATAATACGATCTGGATTAGCTCCTGGTTTATCCATTTTATTAATTGCTACTATAATTGGAACTCCTGCAGCTTTAGCATGGTCTACAGCTTCACGTGTTTGAGGCATAACACCATCATCTGCTGCTACGATTATAATTATAATATCAGTAATACTAGCTCCTCTAGCACGCATTTCAGTAAATGCTGCATGTCCAGGAGTATCAATGAAAGTTATCTCTTTACCATTATGCTTAACTTGGTATGCACTAATAGCTTGAGTTATTCCTCCAGCTTCACCTGCTACTACATTAGACTTTCTAATTGTATCAAGTAATGTTGTTTTACCATGATCTACATGTCCCATAATTGTTACCACAGGAGCTCTTTCAATCAGATTATCTTCACTATCGTTAATTTCAAATTCTTCAAAATTAGTAACATCAGCTGTTTCTTCTTTTTTTAATTCTTTATTATAATCAACAACTAATATTTCAGCATTTTCAAATGTTAAAGAATTATTAATAGTACACATAATTCCAAGAGAAAATAATTTTTTAACTAACTCAGCCGCCGCTACATTTAATTCTTTTGCAAGTTCCCCGATAGTCATATTTTCTCTATATAAAACTACATCTTCCCTAACTTCAACTACATTACTTTGTAACTTTTCTTTACTTTTATACATTTGTTTTTTCTTTTTTGCTAACTCTTTTTTAGTATTAGCTACTTTATTTTGTACATTATTCTTTTTAGGTTTATCTTTCACATTAGTAGATTGTAAAACAATAGCTTCCTCTTCTTCTAACTCTTCATCATCAACATCAATAATATCAGATGTTTCTAATTCATCATTATCAACTAATTCTACATTAGCAATAGCACTATCTAATAAAGTTATCCCTTCATCGTCTAACATATCGTCTTCACTATTAACTGAAATATTAAGAGTACTACACATCTTTAATATTTCTTCTACCGTCTTATTTACATCTTGTGCATATTCTAATACACTCATCATAAATATCACCTTCTCTTTCTATTTTAATAATGTTTTTAATTCTTCAAATACACTATTTGGTATTTCTACATCTAAATGTCTACTTAATATCTTAGACTTAATTGCTTTTTCAATAACACTTATATCTTTCTTTAAATAGGCACCACGACCATTCGCTCTATTTGTCTCATCAATAATTACTGTTCCCTCTGGAGTTCTAACTACTCTAATTAATTCACCTTTAGGATATTTCTCACGTGTTATAACACATGTTCTCATAGGAATCTTTTTCTCTTTCATAAATCCTCCTAATAATCAGTACTTTGTCTAATATTTATACCTAAACTACTTGCTTCTTCATAGTTTTTAATATCTAATTTGTGTTGAGTTAAACGACTCGCTAAACGAACATTCAATCCTTTTTTACCAAGTGCTTTACTTAAATTTTCTTGATCACAAATAACCATTGCTTCACGAGTTTTAGGATCCATAATAACTACATTAATGTTTTTAGCTGGACTAAGAGCATTTTCTATAAATTTAGTTATTTCACTATCATATGGAATTACATCTATTTTTTCACCATTTAATTCTTTAATAATATTATTAATTCTTGAACCATTTTGACCAATACAAGCTCCTACTGGATCAATAGCACTAATTTCAGTAGAAACAGCAATTTTAGTTCTAACTCCAGCTTCACGAGCAACAGTATGAATTAATATAGACCCATCGTTAATTTCTGGGATTTCAATTTCAAACAATCTTTTAACAAAACCATAATGAGTTCTTGATAATAAAATTAATGGTCCTTTACCGGCAGTATCTACTTTAGCAATATATACTTTTATACTTGAACCCATTTTTATATTTTCACCTGGAATAACTTCTGTTTTAGGTAAAATTCCTTGAGTTCTTCCTAAATCAATATAATAATTACGAACATCTTCCATTGCTACACTACCAATAACCATTTCACCTTCAGCTTCACTATATTCTTCCATAATAATGTTTCTCTCAGCCTCACGCATTTTTTGAACTATAACTTGTTTAGCAGTACTTGCTGCTACACGTCCAAAATCTTTAGGAGTTACTTCATCTTCAATAGTTTCTCCTATTTCAATATCACTAACTAATTTGCGAGCTTGGTCAAGTGTTAAATGTATTCTTTCATCAAACATAATTTCTTTAGGTTCAACCAACTTTTCCTCTTCAGGTATTTCTTCACCTTCTTCAATTTTAGTTAATTGTTCATCTAATAAATCTCCAAATTCATCATAAAACGCATCTATCTCTTCACCATTTACTAATCCAGCTTCATCTGGATCTTTAACAACTGTTTTAAATGAAAATAATTTAAATTCATTTGTATCTGGATCTCTTTCAACACGCACATTTGATAAATGATTATTTTTTTTATAGGCACTAGCTAATGCTAATTCCATTGCTTCATACACAGTTTCTTTATCAATACCTTTATCTTTATTTAAAATTTCAAGCGCTTTATCGAATGCTTTAGTATCCATATTACTCACTTCCCTTCAATTTAGAACAAACATCTAATATATAATTATCTTCAATCGGATCCTTTTCATCTAATATCGGATTGATAAGTTTACTAACTACGACACAGTCATCTACAGTTATAACTCCTTCTTTATCAATTATAACTCGAAGAAAGTAAATACCATCTTCTTTAACATATTCAATTTCATCAACAATATAACCATTTTCAGTAATTACTGGGACAATCATTGGTTTAACAATTTCTACATATTTATGCATAATATACCTCTTTCTACATTAAAGTCTAAATTAAAGAGCGGGGGTGCCCACTCTTCCTTTAAAATCTATTTATATTATATCATAAAATTGTATTATTTTAACAATAAAATTAATATTTTTGATATAATAAGTACTGGAGATGATAAAAATGAAACACATGAATATAATTAAAAATATTTTAAAAGGAATTGTTGCGATATTTTTATACTTTTTTCTTACTATAATTCAAGGATTACCACTTGCTTTAGTTGGAATTGACGCTAATGAATTACCTAGTTTTGTACTAACTATCTATTTATTATTGTGGCAAGTATTGATATGTTTATCAATAGGATTATTATTTAAAGATGAATTTATTAAAAGTTATAAAGATTTAAAGAAAAATCATTCTACTTATTTTAAAAAATATTTAAAATATTGGTTTATATTGTTAATAATTATGATGACTAGTAATATTATAATAAGTTTAATTACTAATAATATGGATGGAGCTAAAAATCAGCAAACTATAGTTGAAACATTTACTAAGTATCCAATATATATGTACTTTGCTGCAGTTGTATTTGCACCCATTATAGAAGAATTAGTTTTTAGATTCGCATTACGTAAAATTATTTTTAAATTAGATATATTATATATATTACTATCTGGATTGTTCTTTGGATATATGCATGTTGCTGGAAGTACTACATGGCAAGAATTTATATATATAATACCATATGCTGTACCTGGAGTTATTTTTGCATATGTATATACAAAATGTAATAATATATTTGTACCAATTTGTTTACATTTTCTACATAATGGTGTACTAATGGCATTACAAACTTTACTTTTTATTACTGGTAGTTTAAGTTAAAAGATGAGATTCATCTTTTTTATTTTATATGATTATGTTAAAATTAAACTAGCGAGGTATAATATGAAACATACAGTAGATATCAATAATGAAATAAAGAAATCTAGTTTTAAAAGTAAATTAATTAAATTTTTAATAGTTTTAATAATATTAATAGTTTTAATATTTTATTATGCTACTAACATAAGTATTAAAAAATTAGAAGTACATGAAATATTAATAACTAACGAAAACATTCCTGAATCTTTTGATGGAAATAAAATAATTCAAATATCTGATATCCACTATAATACTACTAATAGTAAAGTTGAAGTAGAAAAAATGGTTGAAGAAATTAATAAGTTAAAACCAGATTTAGTAGTTTTTACAGGCGATTTACTTGATAGTAGCATTACTTATAAAAATAGTGATTTTGATGAATTAACAAGCATATTAAATAAAATTGAAGCTAAACTAGGTAAGTATGCTATTAAAGGGGAAGAAGATCTTTTATTTACTGAATGGGAAACTATTATTAAAAATAGTGGATTTATAAATATCAGCGATACATACGAACTTATATATAATGAATCACTTACTCCAATTTTATTAACTGGAATGAGTAGTAATTTAAATTCTGATATTAAAGCAAGTACTAAACTTGCTAGTGTAGAAGCTTACTTAAATACTATTAAAGAGAATACAAGCAATACTATTCCTACTTACAATATATTAATTATGCATGAACCAGATTATATAGATGATATCAATTATAGTAATTTTAATATAGTTATGGCTGGACATAGTCATGGAGGATATATTAATATAAATAGTATAAGTGGTTTATTTTCTAAGAATGGTAGTGAAAAATATAATTATGGTTTATATGAGTTAGATAATACAAGTTTATATGTTTCTAATGGGATTGGTAATAGTGATCATAATTTTAGATTATTTAATACTCCTAGTATAAACTTATATAGATTAAATATTGAATAATTACGAACATATATAAAAGCAGATAATTTATTATTATCTGCTTTTTAGTTTAATAATTTATTATTGTAAATATCTTCTTGGTAATTACTTATTGTATCTACAACTTTATCTTTAATATTAATTATAGAATCACAATGAAAATTTTTCAACTCTTTTAAAGCTAAATTAAGTGTACTATTTATAATACCTCTATGTTCATCAACTATCTTCTTTACATCCATATATATTGCTATATTAGAATGTAGTTTATATTGAGTAGATAATTCATAAACTAAAGTATCATAATAATCACGTACTTCTAATATTTTAATATCATGATTATTAACACTATTTTCATATAAATTTGTAATAGTGCTTAATCTAACCATACAATCTTGATAATTGTCTAAAGCTAAATAAGCTTTAATTTTTTCATTAAATATTTTAGTAACATCTTTTAATACTTCAAACTCATTTTTAAAAGCAATATTACTTTTAGCTTTATGTTCATCTAAAACATTATCTGTAACTAAGTTATATAATAAATCATAGCTAGCAGTATCATTTACTTCATTTATTTTATCATTTAATGATTTAGACAAATCTTTTAATATATTACTAGTATTCACATTATTTTTACTTAATATTAATTGGATATTTATTTTAAGTTTTTCATTTAAATTATTAAACAACTCATCTACTAACATTAAAGTATTAGGATCTATATTATTAAGTGGATTATTTTTATTATCTTCAAAAAAAATAGTGTCATCATCAATTAATATATCTGTCTCAGTTGCCATCTTGATTACACCCCTTTTATTATTCTAAATTCTATTATAGCATATTTATTACACTAATTCTATAATTTCAAATAATAAATCAATAACCAAGTTTGCTACTAATAACTTTTCTAGTTCTCTATTTCCTAACGCTAAACTTACAGTTTTATAAAATGACTTATTACTTACTCTATCATATACACATATATAAGTAATTCCACCTTCTACACCTAATTGACCAGTAATTCCAACTCCAATATCACTTTTAGCGTTTAAAGAAGCGTTTAAAGCCATATCTAATGACACTTCTTTACTATAGACAGTATACTTATCAATTAGTTCACTACTTACACCTAAATCTATCTTTGACTGACTACTATAAGTCACAAATCCATAATTAAAAATATTACTACTACCTTCAATATTAGTTATAATGTTACTAACATATCCTCCAGTACATGACTCCATTACTGCAATAGTCTTATTTTTATTTAAAAACCATCTATATACTAACTCTAACTTCTCTTTATTTAATTTCATATCATCACCATCTAAATTATATCATAAAAAAAGAAAACTATAAGTTTTCTTTTAATATGTTTTTGAACTATCTTCCATATCCATTTCTAATTCATTACTATCCACAGATTTAATAAATGGTATTTTAGGATTACTAGCAAGTTTATTCATAGCTTTTGCTAGTATATCTTTAGTTTTATTAACAAATTTTTCCTTAAGAGAGGCATTTTTAGATAATTTTACATTGTTCAATACTTTTTCTTCAAATTTTGGTACATATATATTGTGATATTCTTTTAAAGTCATATTCTCTTTACATGGTATACGTTCATCCCCAACTGTTATAAAATATTCCATTTCTCTTGTTTCATCATTGAAATTAAAAGTATCTGCTTCAATCATATTATTAAAACTAGCATTGCGCTTATTTTCAAATTGCTCTACTGTTTCAATTGGACCTACAATATTTCCTTCTTCCATATTTCTAACATAATTACTATAATCTTTATCTAACATACTATTGTAATCAGATAATTGTCCATTTTGATTATTCTTAACTAAACTATCAATTAATTCTATTTTCTTTTGATTACCATTATATTTAATATTTTCGTTATTATATTTTTCTTCTAAACTTAATCTTATATTATCATCTGCATAAGTAATTTCCTCATGTAATTTTTCCATAGCAGATAAATTTCTAGAAATTTGATTTTCTTTATTAATTAATTCACTTTTTAAATTCATAGCCATTTCATCTGCTTGAATACTTCTATCATAATCATAAGCTTTGTTTCTTAAATCAGATAATTTTCTACTTTCTTGTGAATACACTTTTGAATAGTGTTCTTCTTTCAAAAAATTACGATGCGGTTTTAAAACATTTTTACTATTTTCTATTTTATCCACTTTATCATTTAAAGTTTCCCAAACAGAATTTCTTTCATCGCTAGGCAATTGTTCAATTTTTGATAATAAATTTTTATAATAACTTAAATAATACTCTTTTGTGATATCATCAGTTATTTCATCTTCTCCAATATATTTTCCGTTTAATTCGATACTCTTTTGAACATTTCCTTCATAATTAGCTGGTGGAAAAGTCCAATCAAAAGACTTTTCGATTCTATAATCTATCTCTTTTTTACCTTGAGATTCTCTTTCTGTACTTATTTTTTCAATATTACCAGAATTTTTTATAAATTCTAATAAACCTTCTAATTTTACCTGATTACCATAAAAACTATCACCTATCATCTCATATACACTGTCTGGAATAAAATTATTTTCCGTATATTTTTTATATGTATCTTGATTTTTTAAATTATTTTTTACTATTTGCAATTTATCTGACAAGTTTCTAGCTGACCAGCTTAAACGACTACTTAGTGAATCAATTTCACCCATAATTTCTTTTACTACTTCATTTTTTTTCATAAAATTTCCTCCAAATTCATTTATTAATAAAACTAAACCCCCCCCCCCGAATTTGTCAACTTGTTTTACATTGAATTTACAACCAACTTAATTGATTATTATAAAAAAAGAAAACTATAAGTTTTCTTTTAATATATTATATAATTCATTACATCTATCCTTATCCATAGCCGGTAATCCATCTAAACGATAATTCAATCCAAGTTCTTTATATTTATGTACTCCAAATAATTCATATGGTAAAAATTCTATTTTATCTACATTCGGAATTAGTTTGATATATTGAGCTAGTCCTAAGATATATTCTTCATTATCATTTAAAGTTGGAACCATAACTTGGCGCAACCATAATTTTTTATTTTTTTCAATACAGAGATTTAAAAATTCTATTGATTTATCAATTGAGCAAAGTGTTAATTCCTTATATTCTTTACTACGATAATCTTTTATATCATAAATAATTAAATCAGTATAATCTAATATATCATTTACATTAGAGTTAAATATTCCTGCAGTATCAATAGCTGTATGAATATTTTCTTGTTTACATAGTTTTAAACATTGTAATAAAAATTGACTTTGATATAATGGTTCTCCTCCTGAAAAAGTAACCCCACCATTTTTTCCAAAATAAGCTTTATAATTTTTAATTTTATTTATTAATTCTTCTGGAGTTAATGTGATATTACTTTTAGAAGCCCATGTATCTGGATTATGACAAAATGAACATCTAAGAGAACAACCTTGCATAAATACAACATACCTTATTCCAGGACCATCTAATAATCCTGCGGTTTCAATGGAATGAATATAACCTATATTATTTTTTTTCATGAAAAGTTCTACTTATTACTTCTAATTGTTGTTCCTTATTAAGTCTATTAAAATGCACTGCATATCCACTAACTCTTATTGTTAAGTTAGGATAATTATCTGGATTTTCCATAGCATCAATAAGTGTTTCACGGTTAAATACATTAACGTTTAAGTGATGTCCACCTTTATTAAAATATCCATCAAGTATGTTTGCTAAATTATCTATTTGTTCTTCTTCTGTATTTCCAAGTGCACTTGGTACAATAGAGAATGTATTACTAACTCCATCTTCGCAACAATCTTTATAAGAAATTTTACTTACTGAATTTAGTGAAGCAAGTGCTCCCATTTTATCTCTACCATGCATTGGATTGGCACCTGGAGCAAATGCTACACCTGCTTTTCTTCCGTCCGGTGTAGCTCCAGTTTTTTTACCATAAACTACATTTGAAGTTATAGTTAATATTGAAAGAGTATGTTTAGCATTTCTATATAATGGATGTGTTGTTAATTCATCATAGAATTTTTTTGTTATTTCAGAAGCAATCATATCTACACGATCATCATCGTTACCATATTGAGGATATTCTCCTTCAATTTCAAAGTCAACTGTAATTCCATCTTCATCACGTATAGGTTTTACTTTTGCATACTTAATTGCAGATAAAGAATCTGCAACAACTGATAAACCTGCTGCTCCAAACGCCATTAGTCTATCAACTATAGTATCATGAAGTGCCATTTGACCTGCTTCATATGCATATTTGTCATGCATATAGTGAATAATATTCATTGCATCAACATATGTTTTAGCAATTTTTTTCAACATAATATCAAAACTATTAATAACTTTATCATAATCTAAATATTCATCAGTCATAACCTCAATAGAATCTACTACTTTTATTTTCTTTATTTCATCTACTCCACCATTAATTGCATACAATAATGCTTTTGCTAAATTACATCTTGCTCCAAAATATTGCATTTGTTTACCAACTTCCATAGCTGATACACAACAAGCAATAGCATAGTCATTACCATACATAGGACTCATTAAATCATCATTTTCATATTGAATGGCATCTGTTTTTATACTCATTTTACTGCAATACTTTTTAAAATTTTCAGGCAACTTTTCACTCCATAATACAGTCATGTTAGGTTCAGGTGATGGACCTAAATTAGTAAGCGTGTGTAAATATCTAAATGAGTTTTTAGTTACTAAACTCTTACCTTCTTTTGTAACACCAGCAATAGACTCTGTAACCCAAGTTGGATCACCAGCAAATAGTTCATTATATTCTGGAGTTCTTAAATGACGAGCTATTCTAAGTTTAATTATAAATTGATCTATAATTTCTTGAGCTTCGCCTTCAGAAATATCACCATTTACTAAATCATTTTCAATATAAATATCTAAAAATGTAGAAGTTCTTCCCAAACTCATAGCTGCACCATTGTTTTCTTTTATTGCCGCTAAATAAGCAAAATAAACCCATTGTACTGCTTCACGAGCATTACTTGCTGGTTTTGAAATATCAAATCCATATTTAAGAGCCATCAAAGTCATATCTTCTAAAGCTTTAATTTGTTCTGTAACTTCTTCGCGCAATCTAATTACAACTGTGGTAACATTATTTACTAATTGCTCTAAGTCATATTTTTTTGCTTTTATTAATAAATCTGTACCATATAACGCTACTCTTCTATAATCACCAATAATTCTTCCACGTCCATATGCATCAGGCAAACCTGTTAATAAACCAGTTTTTCTAGCCATTTTAATATCATTTGTATAAGCTGAAAATACTCCATCATTATGTGTTTTACGATATCTAAAACTATCTTCTACACTTAAATCTAGTGTATATCCATAACTCTCAACAGCACTTTTACAAGTACGCATACCACCAAAAGGATTTACTATCCTTTTTAATGGTTCATCAGTTTGAAGTCCTACAATCACTTCATTTTCGCGACTTATATATCCTGCATCAAAATTATTGATTCCCGATATATTTTTAGTATCAATTTTATAAACACCACGTTCTAATTCTTCTTTTAATAATGGCTTTAAAGTCTCCATTACTCTTTCAGTTTTAATACTAGTATTCGCTAAAAATGATTCATCTCCGGTATATTCAGTATAATTTTCTTTAATAAAATCTTCTACATCGATTTGGTTTTTCCATTTTGTTCCATTAAAATTTTCCCATTCTTTCATAACATACTCCTACTCTTTTATTCTATATATTTATATAATCTATTTTCTTCCCATACTTCTACATTTAATTCTGCAGCCTTCTTTAATTTACTACCAGCTTTATCACCAACTATTAAAACATCAGTTTTTTTGCTGACACTATTAGTTGTTAGTCCACCTTTTGATTCTATAATTGTTTTTATTTGTTCACGACTAAATTTATCAAATGACCCAGTTATAACAAATACTTTTTCATTAAATATTTTGTCAATATTAATCTCGTTATAATAAACTAATTTAACATTATATTCTTTTAATTTATTTATCTCTACAAGATTATTTTTATCATTAAAATATTCAACAACACTTCTTGCAATTACTTCACCGATATCTTTAATATCAATTAATTCCTCATAGGTAGCAATTATTAAATTATCAATATTATTATATTTACTAGCTAATATTTTAGCAGTTTTTTTACCTACATATCTTATTCCCAGTGCAAATAAAACTTTATCTAATCCACTATCTTTACTTTTTTCAACAGCGGAAACCAAATTATCAATACTCCTTTTACCTAATCCTTCTAGATTAATTAATTCATCATAATAATCATTTAGTTTGAAAAAATCACTATACTTTTTTAAATAACCTAAATTATAAAAATCTTCTACTAATCTTTCTCCAAACCCTTCAATGTTCATCGTATCTCTAGATGCAAAATGGATTAATCCTTCTATATTTTTAGCATCACAATATTCATTTACACAGTAATGAGCAGCATCCTTTTTAACAAGTTTATTATTACATACAGGACAATTAGTAGTCATAACAAATTTACTTTCACTACCATCTCTACGTTCAATAATAGGTCTAATAACTTCTGGTATTACATCACCTGCTTTTTTTATTTCGACTATATCATTAATCTTTATATCTCTACTTACAACATAATCTTCATTATGTAAAGTAGTTTTACTTATTGTTGATCCCATTAATATAACAGGTTCAAGTATAGCATTAGGTGTAACTTGTCCTGTTCTTCCAACACTAAATTTAATATCTTTTAATCTAGTTAATACAGTTGTTGCCGGAAATTTATAAGCAGTTGCCCATTTTGGATATTTAATTGTATTACCTACTTCATTTTGTACTTTTAATTCATTTAACTTTATAACTATTCCATCTATCTCATAATTTAAATCATTTCTTTTATTTGTCCACTCTTCAACAAATTTTATTACACCATTTATATCTTTAGATTTATAATTAATATTATTTGTAACAAAACCTAATTTTTCCATATATTTAAGAGCTTCTTCATGAGTATTTAAATTAAATTTTATAGCATTAGGTAAACTATAGATGAAAGCAGATAAATTTCTTTTTGCTGCAATCTTACTATCTAACTGTCGAACACTCCCTGCCGCCGCATTTCTAGGATTAGCAAAAAGTTCTTGTTCATTTGTAGCTCTTTCTTGATTTATTTTTTTAAAATTATGTTTACTTAAATAAATCTCTCCTCTAACTTCTAAAGAAACAGCTTCTTTTAACTTTAGTGGGATATCTTTAATCGTTTTAACATTATGAAGAATATCTTCTCCGACTATTCCATCACCTCTAGTTGCTGCCTTAACTAATTTTCCATCTTGATAAATTAGCGAGACACTTAATCCATCTATTTTTAATTCACAAATATATGAAGGATTAGGTGTGATTTTTTTTATTTTTTCATCAAAATTTAAGATTTCTTCTTCATTAAATACATTACTTAAACTAAGCATTGGTACATCATGAACAACTTTATTAAATTCATCTATAATTTCTCCACCTACTCTTTTAGTTGGAGAATTAGGTGATATTAATTCAGGATAATTTTCCTCTAGATTATTTAATTCATGTAAATACTTATCATACTCTTGATCAGTAATATTTGGCTTATCTAGTGTATGATATAAATAATTAGCATTATTTATTATTTCAGTTAATTCATTAATTCTAAATTTAATTTTATCTTGCATATTTATCACCCTTTACTTTTAATTATGAAATATCTTTTCTTAATGATTGTGCAGCAAATGTTATAATTGAAAAGAAACCAATTATTAAAAATGCCCAAAATAATGGATTATCACCATGATCCACAACAAATTCTTTCATTTGTTCTCCAATATCTTCTAACCATTTGTAAATGTCTTTAAAAAATAATATATTCATTTAATTCACCTTCTTTATACTTCTATGACCTTTCATTAATTTTCTAACTCCATGTGGGTGTGGGAATGCAATAGTTAGAATTGAATTTGCGACTTCTACTATTACTCCACTTCCAAATGTATCATGAATAACTTTTCCACCAACATTATAACTTTCGTGAGTATTAATATTATTAGTAATACTTGCTGGTTTTATAACATTACTTGTTTTTTCTTCAAACTTTTTTTCTAAAAGTTCAACATTAATTTCATTTATAAATCTACTAGGAGGATTCACTGAATCCATCCCATATATAGTACGACGTTTAGCATTAATAATCCATAAATCTTTTTTAGCCCTAGTTACTGCAACATAACATAAACGTCTTTCTTCTTCTATTCCATCACTTTCCATAAATGAATTAGTATGTGGAAATATTCCTTCTTCTAAACCAATAATAAATACATATTCAAATTCTAAACCCTTTGCACTATGTACAGTCATCATTGTTACAACATCGTTATTATTTTTATGTTCTTCCATATCTGCTACTAAACTTATTTCACCTAGGAAATCTTCTAGAGATATGATACCATTTCTTTCTTCAAAACTTTTAGTAATCGATTTGAATTCTTCTAAATTTTCTATTCTAACTTCTGCCTCAACAGTTTTTTCATTTTCATACTCACTTCTGATACCTGATAATGTTAATATTGCTTCTACTAACTCAGTTAGTGATAACTCATTTGTAAGTTCTCTAAGTTTTACGATAATATTTTTATATTCTAATTCTTTACCGGAATCAATCGCATCATATAAACTAGTATTATTTAAATTTGCTTTAATACTTAAATTTTCTATAGTTTTATTTCCAATACCACGTTTAGGAGTATTAATACTACGTAATAAACTAACATCATCATTTGTATTAAAAATAATTTTTAAATATGATATTAAATCTTTAATTTCTTTACGATTATAAAAGTAAAAGCTTCCAACTACTTTATATGGAATATTAGCTTGCAATAAAGTTTCTTCCATATTTCTACTTTGAGCATTAGTACGATATAAAATTGCTATTTTTTCTAAACTAACTCCATCTAATATTAATTTATCAATTTCATGTTTTACAAAATAAGTTTCATCCTTCTCATCCATTGCACGATAATATTTGATTTTTTTACCTTCTTTATTTTGGGTCCATAAATTTTTATCCTTACGTTCTTTATTATTTTTTATAATATCATTTGCTGCTTCTAAAATAGTATCAGTTGAGCGATAATTTTCTTCTAACATAATAATTTTAGGTTTATTATAATCTTTTTCAAAATTCAATATATTTCTGAAATTTGCTCCCCTAAAAGAATAAATACTTTGATCATTATCTCCTACCACACAAATATTTTTATACTTAGAACTAATCATTTTTATTAATGAGTATTGAGCATGATTTGTATCTTGGTATTCATCTACTAAAATATATTTAAATCTATCTTGATACTCAGCTAAGATAACCTCATTTTCAGAAAATAATTTTAATGGTAATATTAATAAATCATCAAAATCAACAGAATTATTACGGATTAATTTTTCTTGATATTGTCGGTAAACTTTTGCAGTAAGTTCTTCCTCATTAGTATTAGCAATACGTTCATAATCATCTACACTAACCATTTCGTTTTTTGCGCCACTAATTTTATTTCTAATACTTCTAGGATTAATCATTTTAATATCAATATTCATATCTTTCATTATCTTTTTAACTAATGTTAATGAATCATCACTATCTAATATTGTTACATTTTTTAAAAATCCAAGTGCTTCATAATTTTCTTTTAAAATAGTCAATCCGAATGAATGAAAAGTAGATATTTGAATATCCCAAGCTTTAGGTCCTAATAACCCTATTACACGTTCCTTCATTTCCTTGGCTGCTTTATTTGTAAAAGTAATGGCTAAAATAGAATCACAAGTGATTCCTATATTTTCAATCAAATAAGCAATTCTTGTAGTTAAAACTTTTGTTTTCCCACTACCTGCTCCAGCCAAAACTAATAAAGGACCTTCAGTAGTAGTAACTGCTTTTTTTTGTTGTTCATTTAATAAATCTATATTCATATATCTAACTCTTTTCTACTATAACCATTTTATCATAATTAGCTTAAATTTAAAACGAACATAGAAAAAAATTGCAATTATTATTTGCAATTCTTTAATCTATTTCACTAATCTTTTTTCAATAAAATATAGTAAGTAATACATGAACGTAGCTAATAAAGATAAAATTATAATTCCACTAATTACTAAATTTAAATTAAACACTTGTGATCCATATACAACTAGATATCCAATTCCTTGCTTAGAAACTAAAAATTCTCCCATAATTACACCAATTAATGTCATACTAATATTCACTTTAAGTGCACTAATTATATTATTTCTATTAATTGGTAATACTAGTTTAGTAAAAACTTGCCATTTCGATGCACCAAATGACATAAATAATTTAATTTTATTTATATCTGTATTATTAAATGCATCACTTATTGACATTATAGTTATAATTAAAGATATTAATAAGGCCATTAATATAATTGAATTTATATTTGCACCTGCCCAGATAATTATTATTGGGCCCAAAGCCACTTTTGGTAAACTATTAATAACAGTTAAATAAGGATCTAACACTTTTAACAAAACCTTATTCCACCATAACATTGTAGCTATAACAAGACCAATTATTGAAGCAAGAAAGAAACTGATAATAGTTTAGTATATTGTTGTCCATATATGATTGAAAAGATTATTAGCTATTGCTAAATCATATATGGTTTGGAAAACTAGTTTTGGCGATGAAAATATAAATGTATTTATTATTTTGCATTGAGCTAATAATTCCCAAGTAACAATTAAAAATATTAAGATACTAAATTGAAAAATTATTATCAAATTTTTTTCTTTTTTTAGTTTTTTTAAATATTCAAAGTGTTCTCTACTAAACATGATTATCTATCTCTTTCCAGATATCTTCATAGTACTCATAAAATTTTTTAGTTTTTCTTAACTCAATAGTGTTATTTCTTTCTTCAAAATAAATATCAAATACTTTCTTAACCAAGGCAGGTCTTTTTGATAATACTATAACTCTGTCACTCATTGTTATAGCTTCTGCTAAATCGTGTGTGACCATTATTACACTTTTTCCTTCATTTTTTATTATTTTATAAACATCTTCAGTTACTGCAATACGGGTTTGATAATCTAAAGCACTAAATGGCTCATCTAATAGTAATATATCTGGTTTTGTAGCTAATGTCCTAATTAAAGCTACTGCTTGAGCACATTATAACCAAAAAAATAATTAACACAATTTAGAACAAACAATATTATAAATTGAAGGAGTGTTTTTATGAACGACATTATATTTGCATTAAGTCTGACATTATTTGCAGGATTAGCAACTGGAGTAGGAAGTATAATAGCTTTATTTGTTAAAAAACAAAGCAATAAATTTTTATCACTTTCACTAGGATTTTCAGCAGGAGTTATGATATACGTTTCATTAGTTGAAATATTTGTCAAAGCAAATGAATCATTAAATCAGGTAGTTGGACAATATTTAGGTGGATGGTTTACTGCTGCTGGTTTCTTTTTCGGAGTAATATTAATAGCAATAATTGATTATATTTTACCATCAAATAAATTATCAGAACTAGATAATAAAAAAGATAAATCTAAACTTTATCGAATGGGAGTATTCACAGCTCTAGCTATTGCTATACATAACTTTCCTGAAGGACTCGCTACATTTATATCTGCATTAGAAGATCCATCGGTTGGAATAGCCATAGCTATAGCTATTGCTATTCATAATATACCTGAAGGAATAGCTGTTTCTGTCCCTATTTATTATGCTACTGGAAATAAATTAAAAGCTTTTAAATATTCTTTTTTATCTGGTATTGTTGAACCTGTTGGTGCAATAATTGGATATTTATTACTAATGCCTTTTATGAACGATATTGTCTTTGGATTCATATTTGCATCTGTAGCTGGAATTATGGTTTTTATTAGTATAGATGAACTTTTGCCATCCGCTCGTGAATACGGTCGACAATCACTAGTTACGTATGGAATGATATTAGGAATGGCCGTAATGTCAATAAGCTTGCTAATAATATAATTTAGCTTATTTCCAATAACAAATTATATTATAATTATTTTCAAACTTATCAACTACTATATATTTGATAAGTTTTTCAATTATACTTCTATTTAATTTATTTGTTATTTCATCTACATCTATTTTTTTAACTTTACTTTTTTGCAGATGCTCTAATCTTTCATTATATATTAATAGTTTATTGGTGTAATTATCATTCAACAAATTAAACTGTTCAAAAGTAATAATGTTATTTAATTTATCATCATAAATACTTTTAAATTTATCGTTAAGTATTTCGATTTTATTTAAAATTCTATTTTTTTCTTTACTTTTATCCATTAATAGATCATTTTCAACATCATTAATCAAACTTGATGGTGAATATTTTAAAAATATAATTTTTTCAACAACATCATATAAATAGTCATACCTAATTGAATTATTATATGTACAATACTTATTTCTACATGTTAAATAAGTATATTTATTTGTAGAATTTTTATTCATATAATTACCACAATTTTTACATTTAATTTTTCTTGAAAATATAGATACTTTTTTATTTTTAGTATTTACTTTTCCTCTATCAAATCTTAATTTCTGAACTTTAATAAATATTTTTTTTGAAATTATCGCCTCATGAGTATCATATTTTTTAATCCAAAATTTTTTATCTTTTTTTATAATTTTTTTATTTTTATAACTAGAAGTTGTTCGTTTTCCTTGAATTAGAACTCCGGTATATATTTCATTTGTTAAAATACTTTTTACAGAACTACTACTCCATTTTATTTCTTCAATATCTTTTGTACTAACAATATTTATCTTATATCCATTTTCCCGCTTATAAAGTGAAGGAGGTGATATAAAGTTATTATTTAAATAATCAGCTATTTTACTATAACCATATCCATTAATATATAACTGATATATTTTTTTTATAATATTACTTGCATATGAATCTACTTCTAATTTATTATTATTTTCTCCATCTACTCTATAACCATAAGGAGCAAATGGAGAAATAAACTCCCCTTTTTGCATTTTAATTTTAAATGCAGATCTAATATTATTCGATACCTCTTCCAAATACCACTCATTTACTAAACTATTAATTTGTCTACTCTTTTTCGTATATATATTATCTGTATCTACATTATCTACTAAACCAATAAATCTAACATTCCACTCTATAAATTTATTATGTAAATATTTCTCTACTATTTCAATATCTCTAGAAAATCTACTTTGACTTTTACATAGAACTATATCTACATAACCATTTTTACAATCCTCAATCATATTTTCAAATTCTTCTCTATATGATCCAGCACCTGATAAATCTTCGTCACAGTAAACTTTATAAAGCTTCCAATTATCAGTTTTATCTATTTTATCAAGTAACATATTTTTTTGATTTTTAATACTTTCACTATACTCATATATATTTGCTTTATCATTATCTTCATTTGATAACCTTAAATATACTGCTACATTTAATTTTTTTTCCATAACCTTAAAATCACCTATTATATTATATTTTTTAAATAAAAAAAAAGACTATTATAGTCTTTTATTCTGTTCTAAGCGCTTCTACAGGATCTTTTTTACTTGCCATCTTTGATGGAATAAATCCTCCGATGAGTGTTAAAATCATGCTAATTAATAACAATGATATTGCATGAATTGGGTTCATTTTTGCAACATCTGGTAAATCAGTCAATGATTCAATAACTATATTTATCGGGAATGTTAAAAGCCAAGTAATTAGTAATCCAAGTGTACCTGCTGAGAAACCTATTATTAAAGTTTCTGCATTAAATACACGCGTTATATCTTTCTTACGAGCACCTAAGCTTCTAAGAACACCAATTTCTTTTGTTCTCTCTAATACAGAAATATAAGTAATGATTCCGATCATAATACTTGATACAACTAAACTTATTGCTGAAAATGCTACTAATACAATTGTAATAGCATCCATAATACTGCTTGATAAATTTGCAATCATTTCTGCCATATCTGTATATAAAATTTGATCAACTTCTTCTTTATCATCATTGTATTTATCTAAATATTCTGTTATTTTTTCTTTAGTTTCAAAATCTTTAGGATATAATTGAATCATGATTGGCGTTTCATCATTACCTAGATATGATAAAAATACATCTTTACTATTATTTCCAGTCTCTTCAAACTTAGCACCTGTTAATACATTAACATCACTATTTAATTGTGCATTAACTATTAAAGAATTTTGGTTAGATTCGATTAACTCATCTAGTAAACCTGGCATATATAAAATACCTGAATTATTAGTTAAATTTTCTGTATCTTCTTTACCTCTAATAACTCCTACTACTTTTAAAGTAATATTATTTTCATTATTATAAACTTGTTCTAAATTTTGATTTGGAACAAAATAGTTATTAATTGATAAATAATAATCATCATTTTTAACAGCCTTTAATTCTTTACCAAGAACATTATCTATTTTTATTTCATCTTCATTTATATCTAAACCCAATAATGTTAATAATTCTTCTTCTACACTATTTGTATTATCCATAATTAACAATATTTCATTACTAGCTTCAGGATAGTTACCAGCAACTACATCATAATTCTTAGTAATATAATTAGCAACTTCTCCATCAGTATTAGTTGGCATAGAAGATATACCTTGAATATTCCCTACTGGTTTATATTCACCATTATTGAAACTCATTAAATTTAATGATGCAATAGTAGTTGTAGATATACCATCTAATAGATTTGAGTCAATACTTTCTATATAATCAACATAGTCTAATGTAATATTGTTTGTATGTGTCACTTGTTCTTCAATAGCTTCCATTGGATATATAGTATCATCATTTGGATATAATTCTCTCACTTCAATATTAGGCATCATCACATCATCAGAACTCATTGCTTGCTCAGTGATCATTATAGGCATTGATGACAATGTTGATTTTTCAAATTCACTAATTTGTATATCAAAACCATTTGAAAGTGCTAAAATTAAAGAAATCCCTATAATACCTATACTAGATGCAAAAGCAGTTATAAGAGTACGACCTTTTTTAGTCTTTATATTATTAAAAGATAACTTTAGTGCAGTTAAATAATTCATAGCTGTCTTTTTTATATTATAGCTTTTATTATCATTATTATCAGTTACCGGATTAGAGTCACTTGTAACAGTTCCGTCTTTCATATCAATAATTCTATTTGCATATTCATGAGCTAATTCTGGATTATGAGTTACCATAATTACTAATTTATCTTTTGCTATTTCTTTAATTAATTCCATAATTTGAACACTAGTTTTACTATCCAGTGCTCCCGTTGGTTCATCTGCTAATATAATTTCTGGATCATTAGCAAGTGCACGAGCAATAGCTACTCTTTGCATTTGCCCACCAGACAATTGATTAGGTTTTTTATTAGCGTGTTCTTTAAGGCCAACTTTTTCTAGTACTTCAAGAGCTTTATCTTGACGTTTTTTTGCACTTATACCACTTAAAGTCATTCCTAATTCAACATTTTGTAAAACAGAAATATGACTGATTAAATTATAACTTTGAAAAATAAAACCAACACAATTATTTCTATAACTATCCCAATCTTGATCTTTAAAATTCTTTGTTTCTTTATTATTAATAATTAAATTACCAGCATCATATCTATCCAGTCCTCCAATAATATTTAATAATGTCGTCTTTCCACTACCACTTGGACCAAGAATAGATACAAATTCATTTTTTCTAAATTTTAAACTAACACTATTTAATGCAATTTGATTAAAATCACCTGTTTTATAAACTTTAGTTATTTTTTTAACTTCTAACATTTATTTCATCTCCTATTTTATAACAATATAATTATATCATAAATCACATAAAGAAATCACAATATATTTATGTGAAATTTTGGTATTTAAAATTCATACTACTCTTTGTCGCATACCACCAGACAAATTCGATGGTTTACTATTCATAAATTTTTCCAACCCATAAGATTTTAGCAGAGCCTTAACATAATTTATATTATCATTCGTTAATTCATTTTGAATCTCTAAACCTATTAAACAATTTTCCAATATTGTTCTATATTCAAGTAAACAATCATCTTGTAGCATATAGCCTATTTTTCTTTTACCATAGATTATATAATCTCCTGAACTTTTTTTTTCTAAACCTGATAACATAGAAAGTATTGTCGACTTTCCACATCCACTTGGACCTACAAGAGAAATAAATTCATTATCATACAAATCAATTGAGACATCTTTCACTGCAATTATTTCCTCAGCTAAAGTATGATAATTTTTTTGTAAATTAGTTATTTTTAATATTCTCTCCATTACTTTATCATAAAATCATTATAAACTAATTTATTATAATCTACTTTAGATTCTAATATTCCTGCATTTATTGCAATAGTTTGTATATGATTAAATTCATCTTCACTAATATATGTAGAATCATACCATGAATCTATTTCTTTATATCTATCAACTATTTTTTCTAAATCACTAAGTGTTATATCAGGAAAAAATTCAACAATATCTTCTGCAATAACTTTACTATCTGTTTCTTTCACATATTTTAAACCTTTATCAATTGCCTTATTAAATCCATCAATTACTTCACTATTATCTTTAATATAACTTTTTTTAGCATTATATGCTGTATAAGGTACTGTTCCTCCATACTCTCCAACACTTGCTACTACATATCCATATCCTTCTTTTTCTAATTGTAATGCTTGTGGTTCAAATAATGTTACAAAATCTCCTTCTCCACCTATGAACGCTCCACTCATAGCAGAAAAATCAATACTAGTATTAATGTTTAAATCTTCTTTAGGATTTATTCCACTGTTAGTAAGTGCCCACTCGAAAGTCATCTCTGGCATACCACCAACTCTACCACCAATAACATCTTTTCCAACTAAATTTTCTAAAGTAAAATCATCAATTTTTTCTCTTGACACAATAAAGCTTCCATCTTTTTTGGTTAAACCTGCAAAAGTTTGTAAATAGTCTTCTTCACCTTGATTATAAATATATATTGTAGACTCACTTCCACAAAATCCAACATGTACATCGCCAGATAATACTGCTGCTGTAACTTTATCTGCTCCTGGTATTGTAGTAAGATTTATATTGATTCCTTCTTCTTCAAAATATCCATTTGCAATCGCAGCATATTGGGGTGCATAAAATACACTTCTTGTGACTTCTGCAACTTTTACTGTTCTCAAATCTGAAGTTTTTTCCTTATCAAACGTTATTATAAGTACAAATACTATAATAATTAAACATATTATTGAAATAATAAATTTTTTCAAACTAATTCCTCCATTCAAAATATTATATGTTATTTAACTAATATAGAATGGGCTCATATAATAAAAAAGTAAATCATTGATTTACTTTAGATTCATAGTAGGTGTAGCATTTAAATTTATATCTGCTCTTACACCAAGTTTATAAGCATAATATCCTGCTGCACCAATCATCGTTGCATTATCAGTACAATATTTAAAATCAGGAACACTTAAATTAATATTATTTTCTTCTGCCATTTTTTCTAACTTATTTCGCAATCCTTTATTTGCCGCAACTCCACCAGCTAATATTAAATTACTAACTTTATATTCATTAAGAGCTCTTAAAGTTTTTTTAGTTAATAAATCAGTAACTGTTTCTTGGAAAGAAGTTGCTAAATTTTCAACATTTATTTTTTCTCCACGTTGCTCATATTTGTGATTTAAATTTATTACAGCAGATTTCAATCCACTAAAACTAAAATTATAACTATCATCATTTAGAGGCATAGGTAATTTATACTCATGATATCCCCTAGTAGCTAAGGCATCTACCTTAGGTCCTCCAGGATATCCTAATTTCATAACTCTAGCAACTTTATCATAACATTCACCAACTGCATCATCCATAGTTCCACCAATCTTTTCAAAAGAATAATCTTCCTTCATATAAATTAAATCAGTATGACCACCGCTAACGACTAGAGCAATTAATGGAAATTCCATAGAATTAACCAAATTATTAGCATATATATGCCCAGCAATATGGTGGACCGGAACAAGCGGTTTATTATAGACATATGCTAAAGTTTTTGCAACTTGAACACCAATAAGTAAAGAGCCTACTAGTCCTGGTCCATTTGTTACTGCAATAGCATCAATATCATTCATAGACATATCAACTTTAGTTAAACATTCCTCAATAACTAAAGTTATATTTTCAATATGATGTCTACTTGCTACTTCAGGCACCACACCACCAAATAATGCATGTATATCCATTTGACTTAGAACTACTGATGAAATATCAATAGATCCATTTTTAACTATTGATGCACTTGTTTCATCACAACTAGTTTCAATTGCAAGTATATATGTATCATTCATTTTATCACCTTTTCCATTAAATAAGCATCTTCATCTTTATAATAATTTTTGCGTACTGATATTTCCCTAAATCCTATTTTTTTATATAATTTAACTGCTGTATCATTTTTTTGATTAACCTCCAACGTTATTGAATCTACTGACTCTTTCATACAATAATTCACCATTTCTTGACACAATAATTTTCCTAAACCAAGACCTCGATAATCATTTTTTACATATAAATAATTTAATTCTGCACGTTCATATAATAAATTAAAATTTATAAAACCAGTTAATTCATTATTAGAAAGATGCGCCAAATAAATACTATAAGGACTATCAGTAAAATCATTAACATTAATTTCAGATGAAAAATATTTCAACATTTTATTTAGTTCAATAATATTTTGTTCATTACATTTTATAATCATATTAATTTTTCTCCAAATTTTCCTCTGCTTCAGTAAGTTTTAAGTATTTAGGATTAACACTGTGTGGATTAACTGATACATCGTCACGATGTTTTTCAATAACTTTTATTATATCTAAACTTGGAGATAGTATATTAAAGCCGTCTATATTAGTATAGCTAACAAATGTATAGCTATTATTTTCCAAAATATTGTTTTTAATATCATCATTTGTAGAATATCTATCACTAATTACTATATTTAAGTTTTTATCATATATAGCATTAAATGATGAATTTCTACGAGCATCGATAATCGGAATAATATAATCTGTATTAAAATCAGTTGATGCCATCAACTCCAATTCAGAAATACAAATAATATTTATTTTCAATGCCCAAGCTAATGTTTTGGCTACACTAACCCCAACTCTTATTCCAGTAAATGATCCAGGACCATTTACAACATATATCTTTTCTATATCTTGCACAGATAAATTAGTATTTTTAAAAACTTTATCTACAATGTCTAGCAATCTAGTAGAAAGTGTTGTCCCACTTATTTCACTAACTCTACTAATAATTTTATTATTTTGAATAAGTGCTACATTTGTTTCTACATTTGAAGTATCAATAAATAATTCTACCATATAACAGCCTCACATAAATTTTCATATTTATCACCTGTAGCTACAAATTTAAATAATCTAGTGTTCTCATCAATAACTTTAATAAAGATGTCTAATCTTTCACTAGGCAGTATATCTTTTATAGTGTTTGCCCATTCGATAACAACTACACCACCTTTAGTAAAATATTCTTCAATGCCAATACCTTCGGTGTTTCCGTTTAGTCTATCTACATCGATATGATATAGTGGCAATTCACCATCATATTCTTTTACAATTGTAAATGTCGGAGAAGTAATATTTTCCTTGATTGCTAAAGCTTGAGCTATGCCCTTAGTAAATAAAGTTTTTCCACTTCCCATTTCTCCATTTAAACATATTATCATATTAGGAAATTTTTCTGCTTCAAAATTTTGTGCTAGTTCTATTGTTTCTTTTAAACTATGTGTTTTTACTTTGTATTCCATATATATCACCAACTTTATTATAAATCATTATATATAATTTATCAATCAATAATAAAAAAAAGAGAAACAAAGTTTCTCTTGGTATTCCCCTTTTTGGGTATA
>CAYJJT010000002.1:0-33038 GCA_964370575.1 uncultured Muribaculaceae bacterium
CTTTTTCCTATTTCGTGTATGTAACCTAGTGTTTTTGCATAATCTTCATCTAAATTTAAGTTTTTTGCAATTACACCTGCACAGTTACCAACACATATTGAATGGTTTATCCATCTTTCATTTTCACTACTGTAGAATTTATTTATTAACTCTAAAGCTTCTTTACTATTCATTGTTTATATTCTCCTTTATGATGTTTTTGTCGTTTAATTTATTAAATACGTCATCATAAATTGAATTCCTATTTAAATCAGATATATAATTTATTATATGGTTTTGAGTATTTGTATTATAAGTGGTGTCATTATTTATAGTAGGACAGTTAATCTTCTCTATTTTAAACCAATTTCTATTTACTAAATATGCAACTGCGCTTAAATCCCAAATAGGTCGTTTATATTGTTCTCCATGGTACCCATCATTATTAAATCTTTGGATAAGATAATTGTTTAAATTATTTTTAATAATATTTTGTTTTAATTCCTCTATGGTTATCTCAAGTTTTCTAACAACACCCTCGCAAGGTAAAATAGTTAATTTAACTTTAGATTCAAAAACGATTTTCACAGCTTTTATATCTTGTTTAAAATTAAATTCCATATTATCTTTATAATCTAAAGCATGACCACCTAGCCATATTACTTCTATTTTATTGATTATATTCGGTTCTATCTTAATAGCACTAGCAACATTTGTTAATGCCCCAATAGCAATAATATATGTTACTTCATTTTTAAGAGCTGTATCAACTATTTTAGTTACTGCCTCAGATCTTATATAATCTTTATCATTTAAATAAGATGATGCCCCTTTAAAGGTTTTACTTTTATTATCAATATTCATATAGTTTGATATTTTAAGTACTTCTTTATAACTATTTTTAAGCCCTTCCGTTATATCACACATCTTATTAGAATATGGCGCTATAGTAATTGCCTCTATGTTAAATTTATCACTTGATTTAAGTAAATAAGCTAGAGCAAATTGATCATCACATTCATTATATGTATCGGTGTCTAATATAACTTTATATTTATAGTTGTTGATATAACTATATATTTCTTCCCAATTATTTACTCTTGTAATTGTACAATTATTTTTGTTATATGGGGTATCAAATAATAATGTATGTACGCCATTTTCAACACATTGTTTGCACATAATTTCTGAATCATCAATAAATATATCAATATCATTATTTTTACATTCTATATATTTATCATACTTTCCAGAGTGTGTTAAAATTAACTTATCATAATGTATTTGGTGTTTATTTAACCATTTAACTGTCATATTATAAGGATCACCATACTCACCATTATCTCTACCAGTAATAATTATTATTTTATGCCCATCTTCTTTCAATTTATCAATGTATTTTTTAGAATCTTTTATTAAATCTAAATTTATGGCAACATCTTCTATAATACTGTTATAAAATGATTTAATTTCATCATTACTCCAATCAAACATTCCATGTGTTATATATTTTTCTTTATCTATTACCCCTTTATTTCTAAGTGTTTTATCGTGTTTTGAAAATTTATCAAAAAGAATATCATTAAAATTAGATATTACATTATCTATATCGATTCCTATTCTCATAATAACCTCCATTAATATCTTATATTTATTTCTCAATTTTAATTATAACATATTTTTGTTTCTATTAAATGAGTTTGAACTTGTTTATCTAGTTTCTTATAAGATCTTAACATTTCTATCGATTTATATGTTTGTCTAAATATGTTTATTAATACAGTATTTTTACATATAATTAACATTTTTTAAATATAGGTTGTATATATGAGCAATATACTGCCTATTTTTGTATTTTATGTGTTTTTGATATTTTGCTCTTTTCATGCTTTTTTTAGTATTTTCGATTTCTTAATTCATCAAAAGACCTTATATTATAAGGCCCTTATCTTTTATTTAAGACATAGTGTTACCAAACACTCCACGTGATTAGTATTTGGAAACATGTCTACTGGAATTATTTCTTTTATTTCATATTTATCATTTAAAAACATTAAATCTCTAGCTAGTGTATTAGGATCACATGAAACATAAATCATTCTTGTAGCATTACTTGAAAGTATATAATCTATTGTAATTATATCCAATCCTCTTCTTGGTGGATCTACTATAATTATAGTTGGTTTAATATCTAATTTATTTACTATATTTTTAGTATCACCTGCATAAAAAGCAACATTGTCAACATTATTAATTTTTTTATTATTTATAGCATTCTTTACAGCACGTTCATTTATTTCAACACCATATACTGCTTTTACATATTTTGATAAATAAATACTAATAGTTCCTACTCCACAGTATAAATCTAATAAAATATCATCTTCTTTTAAATTAGCTGATTGTTTTACTTGATCATATAATTTTATACATTGATTAGTATTAACTTGAAAAAAAGAATTAGCTGATAATGAAAATTTATAATCATTTAATATATATTCAATACTATCTGTCCCATAAACTACGCTCTGGTTACCATTTAAATCAGTTATTATACTAGTAACATCATCTCTTAATAATTTTACTATTACATCTACATTAGCCTTATGCTTTAAGTTTAAAATTACCATTATTTCATCTATTTCATCATCACACTTAATTATAACTTCATATATATCTTTTAAATTAACTGTTTTCAATTTAGATAAAATTTTATTAGTTTTAGCATTACTTATATAACATTTATCAATTTCCACCATATCATTACTATTTTTTTTAAAATATCCTATCTTACCCTCATTAACATGAAATGTAGTTTTATTACGATAATAAAGCGGTTCTTCAGTTTTTAAAGTACTTTTTACTATTTCTTGATCTAAATCAGTAAATTTACTAATTATATCTTTTACTTTAGAACATTTAAATTCTACTTGATCTTTATATTTTAAATGCATGATATCACATCCACCACATTCTTCAAAATATGGACATATTGGTTGTACTCTATCTTTTGAAGATTTTATAATGTTTGTAACAACACCTTCAGAAAACTTCTTTTTCTCTTTAGTAATTTTAATTTCAACTTCTTCATCAGGTAAAGCATTATTTACAAAGACAACTTTTCCATCTATTCTTCCAATCCCACGACCTAAATGATCTAAATTATTTATTTTTATTTTCATACTATCATCTCTTTCATTATAATTATACACAATTAGTTTAATAATTACTATAACACAAAGTATTTTTTCTTTTTAATTATACATAATAAAAAAAGTTATGAGGGATAATATGGATAAAATAAAAAAGGTAAATGTTACTAAATTGAAAACTGATTTAGAAAATAAAAATGGTAGTAGCAGTGATTTTGTAGCTAGAATCATAAATTATGATAATAGAAAGATATTATATACATTTTATTCTAGTACTAGTAATGATGATAAAATAAGTAACTTTTTTATGAAAAATATTAGTGATGATATAAAGTATATGAACAAAAATTTTTTTGATAATTTATTTAATAATTTAGAAAATACAATCCCAAATTCAAAATTATTAATTATAACAAATTTTGATGAAATATTATATTACATGGCCAGTGGTTTTACTTGTATTTTTATAGATAAATATTCAAAATATATTGTTATTGAAACACGTGCTTTATTAGATAGATCAGTGAGTGAATCTTCTAGTGAAGCAATTGTTAAAGGTCCTAAAGATAGCTTTACTGAAAATTATATGACAAATATTGGTTTAATAAGAAAAAGGATTAAAGATGATACATTAATGTTTACTACAGTTAAAATTGGTAAACGCACACGTACTCATGTATCAATTACTTATATAAATGATTTAGCAAATAAAAAAGCAATTGACGAAACAATTAATATGATCAACACAATAAATATTGATGGAGTTTTAGATTCAAGTTACATTGCAGAATTTTTATCACCCAAGCAATTATCAACATTCCCAAAAATAATCAGTACTGAAAGACCTGATTTAGTTTGTACTTCTCTACTTAATGGTAAGATTTGTATTATAGTTGAAAATACACCTTTTGCATTAATTTTACCAGCAATTTTAACAGATTTTTTACACTCACCTGAAGATAATTATCATAAAGCTTCTAATGCATCATTTAATAGACTTTTAAGATTAATAGCATTTTTAGTAACTTTATTAACACCAGCTATTTATATTGCTGTCACTACTTTTAATCAGGAAATGATTCCTGATAAATTATTAATATCATTAGCAATTCAACGGGAAGGAGTTCCATTTCCTACACCAATTGAAGTATTAATATTGTCCATTACTTTTGAAATGCTTCGTGAAAGTGATGTTCGAATACCAAAAATGACTGGTACAGCAATTAGTGTTGTTGGAGCATTAGTTCTTGGAGATGCTGCTGTTAATGCTGGTATCGTATCACCTATTGTTGTAATAATTGTAGCTATAACTTCAATTTCTGGTTTAGTATTTACTGATGTAGATTTTTCAAATGCAGTAAGATGGTGGCGACTATATTTTATAGGATGTGCCTCAATCATGGGAATAATCGGGATAGTAGCTGGTGGAATAATTTTTATAGGTAAATTAGCTAGCTTAGAATGTTTAGGTACACCATATTTAACACCTATGAGTCCTTTAATTATTAATGATAATAAAAATTCAATTCTTAGAAGCAATAAAATTAATAGTAAATTAAGACCTAAATATTTAAAAACTAAAGAAGATGTTAAAATGGGGTGATATTATTAAACAAATAATTAAATTATTAACAGTATTTACATTATTTATATTTTTAAGTGGATGTTGGAATTATAACGAACTTAATGACTTAGCTATTGCTACTGTTTTTGCCATAGATAAAGATGGTGATAATTATTTAGTATCTCTTACAATCGCTAATGCTAATAATGCTCAAGGAAGTGCTAAAGAGGGACAAAGTTCTATATCAGTATTAGAAGGTAGTGGTTCTACGATTACTGAGGCATTAGAAAAATTAGATCTTACGAATTCTAAAATATTATATTTAAATCACCTTTCTGCTATAGTAATGTCTGAAGATATTGCAAAAGAAGGCGTTAATAATATTATTGATTTATTAATGAGAGATCCAAATACAAGAAAGAAATTTTATTTAGTAGTAACTAAAGATGCTGCTGCTAAAGAAGTTGCTAGTATATTAACCGGACTTGAAGCAAGACCAAGTCAATATATAACTAATGCAATTAGAAATTCAACTGAATATCAAGGAATAGCTACTGATATTTCTTATAGCTCATTTGTAAATGAAGTAATAACAGATGGTATCAATCCATCTCTTACTAGTATCAGTATTAACGGTGATCCAGATAAAGGAAGTGAATTTAGCAATATTGAAACAACTATCCCTAATGCTACTATTGTTCTTGGACCTACCGGTATTTTTAAAAATGATAAGTTACTAGGATTTGCAACCGATGAGCAAAGTTTAGGGATAAATCTATTACTAAATGATGTTTATAATTTTACAATAACTACTGAATGTGGTAATGAAAAAATTGTTGCTAAAATAGAACAAGTAAAAACTGATATAAAAATTAATAGAAACAATGATGATTTAGTTGCTAATATAAATATTGATTCAATTGGATCACTTATTGAAGTCAATTGTGATATTGACCTTTTAGATGAAAATACAATTAATGATTTAGAAAAAGAATTTGAAAGTGAGATAAAAGATATTATTATTGATGCACTATCTTTAACTCAAAACGATTATAAAAGTGATATTTTTGGATTTGGAGAAAAACTTTATTATAAAGAACCTACCTACTTTAACAATATTAAGGATATATGGGATGATGAATATTTTCCTAACATTAAAAGTGATATAAATATAAATCTTGATTTAGAAACTAAAGGTTCTTTATCTCAAACTATTAGAAAGGATACTGAAGAACGATGAAATTAATAAATAGCTTTGAAATTAGTAGTTTTATATACTTTATTACTCGCTACTCTTTGGTTGGAATTACTATTAACAATTTAATATTAATTTCTAAACAAGATAGTTATATTTCATTAGTAATAGGTTTTATAATTGGATTTATTCCTATAAAAATATATTTATATATTTTCAATTATAAACCTGGTCTAAATTTTCCTGAATTAATTATGAGTAAGTTCAACAAAAGAACAGCACAACTAATAAATTGTTTAATATCATTTTTTATATTTGTTTTTTCTATAACAATATTTTGGAATTTAACTAATTTAATTAATTCTCAATATTTAGCGGAAACACCAAAATTATTTATCGGAATAATCTTTTTGATACCAACGATATATTTATTATTAAAAGAAATATCTGTAATAGCTAAAAGCATTGTAATTATCTTTTATATTTCATTATTACTTACTATATTACCTTTCATAGGACTAGCAACTCAAATTGATATTACAAATATTTATCCAATATTAGATAATTCTACACTTAATATATTATCTGGTTCGTATCAATATTTAACCTTTAATATCCTACCGCTATTTTTATTAACAATTTTTTCAAAAGACACTATAAAAGATTCTAATAGATTAAATAATAGATTCTACAAGAGTTATTTATTTTCTAATTTTATTACCTTTTTGTTTTTATTTTTAACAATAACTATCTTTGGAGTAAAACTAGCTCAATTGTATCAATATCCAGAATTTCATTTATTAAAATATGTTAATATTGGAGGATTTTTTCAGCGTTTAGAGAGCACATTATCCATTCAGTGGATATTCGATATATTTGTAATAAATTTATTATCTTTATATTATGTTATTAAATCACTTGATCTAACGTTTACCATAAAAAAAGACAAAATTAAATTTTGTCTTATCTATTTAGTACCTAGTATATCTTTGATAGGAAGTATTTATATTTTCCAAAATAATACTAGTGGTAACGATTTCTTTTACCATACATTTTCACATTTAATATTACTATTTTTCTTAATAATTCCTTCTGTACTATTATTAGTTATTAAATTTAAAGATTTAAAATTTAATAATCTCCAAATAATACAAAATTCCAATAGTGATTAACGCTACAAATAATATAAATACAATAATTTTTCTAATTAGTTTTTTACGTTTATAACTATCACTTATTTCTTTTAACTCTTCAAAGTCATCATCATTAAAATTTAAACTCGAAGTAAAAAAAGATGTATCTATTGTATTAGTTTTAGTAGTTTCATCATTTTTTTCTTTGATTTCTTCTTTTGCTTCTGCAATAATTTTTTTAATAGCATCATCGCTTATAGTTTTCGTTGAATCATAATCTTCTAAAAGACCTATAGCATCTTCTTCATCAACATTACTTTTACTATTTAAATTAACTTTATCAATAAGATCCTGTAAATTATTATCAACTGGATCCTCTAATTTTATTTTTTTTAAAATATTATATTGTGTATTAAGCAATTCTTTGTTAGATTCTTCTTTTACTTCTTCAACTTTTTCTTCATGAGCTTTATTTAAAATATCTCTTATATCATAATTTTTATCATCTAATCTCGACAAATTTATTTCGCGAGATTCTGATTGATTACTTCGTAATAATGGTTGAAAAGTTTTCTTTTTCTTTTTTTCTTCTTCTAACTTTAACATTTCACGAATTCTTTCAATATCAATTTCATTAGTTTTTTCAATACGAGCTATACCTTCTACATTTGTATACTCAATTTCTTCATTATATATAGAATCATATAGACTCTCGTTACGACTACTTCGTGAAGTTGTAGTATTACTATGATAACGATTCATACGACTTGCCATTGATATCACCTCGTATAATAATAATATCATAAATACTATTTTTTTAAAAGGTAGTGTTGTATTTTAAAACAAAATTATTTATAATTATAAAGGAGGCTTATTATTTATGAAAAAAATTACTATAGGTGATAATTGTATCGGGTGCAGCGCTTGTTTTACTGAATACCCAGAAGTTATAACAGCTAACGATGAAGGATTAGCTGTTGTTACAGAAAACAACGAAGTTGAAGATCAATTAGCAGAAGAAATCTGTTCAATATGTCCTGTTGGAACTATTAGTGCAGAATAAAACAGCAATTATTTATTGCTGTTTTTATTTCTTCTTTTTTCTATTTCATAGTATAACAATTTTACTTCTTTTGGATTTATTCTTCTATATTCACCAGATGGTAATCCGCTTAAATTTAAAAATGAAATTCTTTCACGTTTTAATTTTATTACTTCTGAACCTACCGCATTGAACATTTTTTTAACTTGATGATTTCTACCTTCATATATGATAACTTCTACTAAACTTGTATCACTTTTTTTATCATACTTCTTAACCTTTATTTTTGCTCTTTTAGTTTTAATTCCGTCTATCATTACTCCACGTTTCAATTCTTCAATTTTACCAGGATATAAGATACCTTTAATTTTTGCCACATAAACTTTTTCTACTTTACTTGATGGTTGCATTAATAAATTTGTTAACTCTCCATCATTAGTTAAAATTAAAGCTCCAGTAGTATCATAATCAAGTCTCCCTACAGGATATAACCTTGCATTAGAATCTACTAAATCTATAACAGTTTTTCTTTTTTTATCATCACTTGTAGTTGTTACAACACCTCTTGGTTTATTTAATAAATAATACTCTTTACGCTCTTTATTAATTAACATAGCCTCAACAATAACTTCATCTTTATTAGAAACTTTAATCCCTAATTCAGTTACAGTTTCACCATTGACTGTAACTTTTCCACCACTTATTAATTCCTCAGCCTTACGTCTTGAACAATATCCACTATTTGCTATAACTTTTTGTAATCTTTCCATAACTAATCACCATGCTAAATTATACACGAATTATACTATTTATACAAGATTATACTAGCCAAAGAAATAAATTGCTATTAGTATACTACTTATAATTCCTACAAAATCAGCAAACAGACCCGCCCATAATGCATGTTTAATTTTTTTTATACCAATACTACCAAAATATAATGTCAAAACATATAGAGTAGTGTCAGTTGCCCCTTGAACTATTGATGCTAATAAACCATTAAAACTATCAGGTCCATATGTGTTATATATATTATTTAAAATCGCTAATGTGGCACTTCCACTTACCGGCCTCATCAAAAACATTGGTACAAGTTCTTTAGAAAAACTTATATTAAAAATATCAAAAATAAGTTCCAGTATAAAAGTAAGTACTCCACTATTAACAAATATATTGATTGCAAATATCATAGCTAAAATCGGACCAAACATACTTAATATAATTGGAATAGATTCTTTGCTACCATCTACAAAAATATCAAATATATCTAATTTTTTGTAAATACCATAAATAATTATCAATAGAACTAATATTGGAATTATTGAATTAGACAGTAGTTCCATATTTATTTCTCCTAGAGATTAATTTATCAAAAGTCAGTCCAGCAATTGTAGACAAAGTCGTTGCGATTATACATGGAACAATAATTACAGTAGGATTAACACTTCCATAAAGAAGACGCATTGAAATGATTGTTGTTGGTATAATTGTTAATCCACTTGTATTCAAAACTAAAAATGTTATCATACTGCTTGAGGCTACTTTTTTATCTTCATTTAATTCTTGTAAAGAATTCATCGCTTTCAATCCAAAAGGAGTTGCTACATTTCCAAGTCCAAACATATTAACAACAATATTTGTTGCCATATAGCCTAATGATTTATGTCCTTTAGGTATATCTGGAAATAATTTAATTAGTAATGGTGATATTAATCTTGAAAATTTATCAATCAATCCAGATACAACTGCAATATTCATAATCCCAAGCCATAGAGCCATTATTGGAAAAAACTTTATTAACATATCTAAAGTTTCTTTACAACTAGATAATATGACCTCATTTGTACTCATAACATTACCTGTAATAATACTATATACTATCCCTGAAATTATAAGTACTCCCCAAATAATATTTACCATAATTTTTTAAACCAATCTATGATATTTGAGATTATATCGCTATTACCTTTTTTAGGCTCTTTATATATGATTTCCTTTGTTGCTAAAATATCATTATCGATAACAACATCAACACTTCCAACTACATCATTATTTTTATATGATTTATTTTTTTCAATATTATAATTTAACTTTACTCTATCTTTTTCTTCTTTTAATAATGCAACCTTCAAATCTGTTTCTATATATAATTGATTATTATAAAAATTATCATCAATATTTATTTTACCTGCTTTTAACAATGTATATGTATTATAATTTTCATATCCATAGTCATGAATATTTTCATGATCTTCAAAATCATTACCGTCATTTAATGTTACTACAACAAAATCATTATTATTATTTGATGAAGTGGTCACCAATGTTCTTTTTGCTATTTCTGTATAACCCGTTTTACCACCAGTAGCTAATTCATAATTAAAAAGAAATTTATTTTTATTCTCCCAGGAATATTTAGTTTCACTTGTTTTAACAGTATAATTTTTTGTACCAGCAATCTTTTTATATATTTCATTTTTATAAGCATAGCTAGTTAATAGTGCCATATCATATGCAGTGGAAAAATTTCCTACTTCATCCACTTCATCTAAACCTGATGGGTTATTAAATGCTGTATCTAGCATACCAATTTTTTCAGCTTTATCATTCATTAATTTAACAAAATTTTCTTTACTTCCTGAGACATGCTTTGCTATCGCTAATGCTGCATCATTTCCACTCCTTAACATTAAACCATATACTAAATCCTCAAGTTTAATTTTATCACCAACTTTTATATATATACTAGAACCATAAGCCTTTAATACTTCTTCGTCAATTATTACTTCTTCATCTAACTTACCAGATTCAATAGCAACAATCGCCGTCATTATCTTACTTATGCTTGCAACACTTCTAACTTCCTTAATATTTTTCTTATATAATATACGATTAGAATTTATATCAACTAATATACTACTTGTTGCACTATCATTTATTGCTGAAATATCTGTTACAAATATTAAAAAGCAAAAAATTATGAATCCAATTTTTTTCATCACTATCACCTATTAATATATATGTAATTTTATTTTATAAAGAACAGTCGTCTAATTAAACAGCACAAATAATATTTTTTTTCAATTTAATCGAAGGCACAAAAAAAGAGAAAATAATTCTCTTAAAAATCACAGTTACCTGGTGTTCTTGGAAATGGTATTACGTCACGAATATTTTCAATTCCTGTTACGTACATTAATAAACGCTCAAATCCCATTCCAAACCCTGAATGCTTACATCCACCAAATTTTCTTAAATTAACATACCATTCCATATGTTCCTTATCAATTTCCATTTCATCCATTCTTGATTCTAATACATTTAATCTTTCTTCACGCTGAGAACCACCCATTAATTCTCCAGAACCAGGAACTAATAGGTCTACTGCTGCAACTGTCTCACCATCTTCATTTTGTCTCATATAAAAGGCTTTTATATCTTTAGGCCAATCAGTAACAAATACTGGGCTTCCAAAATGTTCTGTAGTTAAATATTTTTCATGTTCTGTCGCTAAATCTTCACCATGCTCAGGTTTAAATTCAAAATCAGCACCACAATTAATTAATATGTCTACAGCTTCCTTGTGTGTAATTTTTACAGCATTACTGTGGATAACTTTATTTAATTTAGCTGTTAGTCCTTTTTCCACAAAATTATCAAAAAATTCTAATTCATCTGGACATTTTTCCACAACTTGTTGTATAACATATTTCAACATTTCTTCTTGAATTTCCATTAATTCCGGTAATTCACAAAATGATATTTCTGGCTCTATCATCCAAAATTCATTAGCGTGAGTTTTAGTATTTGAATTTTCGGCTCTAAACGTCGGCCCAAAGGTATACACTTTTTTAAAGGCTAATGCAAATGCTTCTGCTTGTAGCTGACCAGATACTGTTAAATTAGCTGGTTTTCCAAAAAAATCTTTTTTAAAGTTTATTTGATGCTCTTCTGTTTTTGGAATATTATTTAAATCAAGTGTAGTTACTTGGAACATTTCTCCTGCTCCTTCACAATCACTTGCTGTTAATATAGGAGTATGTACGTATACATATCCATTGTCGTTAAAATAATCATGGATTGATTTTGCTACTATACTTCTAACTCTAAAAACTGCTTGAAACAATGAAACACGTGGTCTCAAATATCCAACTTCTCTTAAAAATTCACGTGAGTGTCTTTTCGGTTGAATAGGATAATTTTCCGGACTATCTCCTAGTAATTCTAATTCAGCCAACTTTATTTCAAATTGTTGACCTTTAGCAGGGCTATCAATAACTTTCCCAATTACTGATATGCTTGAACCTACTCTAATTTTTTGAATATTATCAAAGTTCTTTAATTCATTTGTATACACAATCTGAACTGACTTCATACAAGTTCCATCATAAAAATCTATAAATCCAAATTCTTTTTGTTTACGATGGTTTTTTATCCACCCGTTTAATTTAACATCTTTTTGTTTATAAGTGTCAATTTCTTTATAAAGTTTTACTACATCTATTGCTTTCATTTTTCCTCCTATTTATATTTGAATATAAAAAAAAGTATTTTGTAAGGAGCGCAATTAGCGCGGTGCCATCCTTATTCTAATACTCATAAGCTTTTAACAGAGCTACCCGTTACATTTTACTTTATTCAAATATACGCTCGGTGTTGTTATTCACTAATACTTTCCAATCGGTTCTCAGCTTATCCGACTCTCTTTGTGTTCCATATTAGTTACTCTTCACTTCATCGCTTTAATGATTATAATTATATACTAAATTATTGTAATAGTCAATTAAGTGATTTTGAATTATTTATTTTATTTTACTTTGCAACAAAAAAAATAATTTTTTTTGATTTTAGTATTGCATTCATTTTTAATTAATGGTAAAATTAGTTTGTTGTCAATATTTTGGGGGATTAGCTCAGTTGGCTAGAGCACCTGCCTTGCACGCAGGGGGTCATCGGTTCGAGTCCGATATTCTCCACCAATTTGATTTTAAGCCGTATGGCTTTTTTTTATATACAAAAAGGATATCCTAAATATTTATTGTATTATATTATTGAGGTGATATAATGAATAATTTTGATTATTTAGGTAACAGATTAAATAAAATTATAAGCCACGGATTATTTTCGTGTGATAGTTATAGTAATGGTAGTGCTGGTTTTATATTAGAAAGTCAATTGGGTATTGAAAAAAATTCATTACCAATTCCTGATTTTTACAATATTGAGATAAAGACTTTACACAATAAAAGAATTAATAAGTTTAATAATAAAGTTAAGTTGTTTAGTGCTACACCTGATAGTCATTTTTTTGTTAGCAAATATTTGTTAGAGCATTTTGGATACTATAATAATACTAATAGTAAAAAATTTTATTTAAATGTATATGCTAACAGATTTGTTAAAAGTAAAAGTAACTATTATTTTAAATTAGATATAAATCATTTTGAAAAAAAGATATTCTTAAATATATATAATGAAAATAAACAATTAATAAATTCGGATTTTTATTGGAGTTTTGATTACATTAAGGATGTACTATTTTTAAAAATGAGTCAACTTGCTATTATTTATTATGACAAGTATTTTAATTCTGGTACAGTTTATATTTCTTATTCTAATTATGATTTTTATATTTTAAAAAGTTTTGGATATTTTTTGAATGCTATTCACAATGGTAATATCTCAATTTCTTTTTTGATAGGTACTAAAATTGATATTAATGGATATAGCAAGATATACGATCATGGTACATCATTTAATATAGAAATCAAGGGGTTGCATGATGTGTTTAATTTTATAGAAAAAAAGAACACTTAATGTGTTCTTTATTGCATACTGGTCGGGAAAACAGGATTTGAACCTGCAACCCCTTGGTCCCAAACCAAGTGCACTACCAAGTTGTGCTATTTCCCGAGATGGTGCGCCTTAAGGGAGTCGAACCCCTAACCTTTAGATCCGTAGTCTAACACTCTATCCAATTGAGCTAAAGGCGCATTTATTACTGACAAGATAATTGTAACATCTTTGTGCTAAATTTTCAATAATTATATCAATTTTTAAATAAAAAACTAGCGAGCTAGTTAAATATTTTATATGGTGGTTTCAGTAGGAATCGAACCTACGACACAAGGATTTTCAGTCCTTTGCTCTACCGACTGAGCTATGAAACCAAAATGGCGGTCCCGACGAGAATCGAACTCGCGATCTTCTGCGTGACAGGCAGACGTGATAACCGCTACACTACGGGACCTTAAAATGGTTGCGGAGGCAGGATTTGAACCTACGACCTTTGGGTTATGAGCCCAACGAGCTACCGAACTGCTCCACTCCGCGATAAAATATAAACTGGCGGAGAAAGAGGGATTCGAACCCCCGCGCCGTCTCCGACCTCCCGGTTTTCAAGACCGGTCCCTTCAACCAGACTTGGGTATTTCTCCAATAAATAAGATGGTGCCTAAGGCCGGACTTGAACCGGCACGAGGTATAACCCTCGCAGGATTTTAAGTCCTGTGCGTCTACCAATTTCGCCACTCAGGCATAAGAATGGTGTCCCGTACAGAATTCGAATCTGTGACCCTTTGATTAAAAGTCAAATGCTCTACCAGCTGAGCTAACGGGACATATATAATTTTGGTTGCCTCGGCTAGATTCGAACTAGCGCGTGCCACAGTCAAAGTGTGGTGCCTTACCGCTTGGCTACGAGGCAATACGATGGTGGGGGGACAAGGATTCGAACCTTGGTACCCGAAGGAACAGATTTACAGTCTGCCGCGTTTAACCACTTCGCTATCCCCCCAAATGGTGCCGAAAGCAGGACTTGAACCCGCAACCTACTGATTACAAGTCAGTTGCTCTACCAATTGAGCCATTTCGGCAAAAAATAATGGTGGGCGATATAGGACTCGAACCTATGACCCCCTGCTTGTAAGGCAGGTGCTCTAACCAACTGAGCTAATCGCCCAAAACCTTTGGACAACATTAATGTTACCATATAAGATTATATCTTGTCAATAAAAAAACTATCTTTTTTTATATTTTTTATTTTTTCTGCTATCCAATCTTCTAATTCAGAATTTAATGAAGAAAAACCAGAACCTGTTTCTAAAATTTTTCTTTGTTTTCCACTATATTTTCTTTTGTTTTTATAAGCTATATTCTTAATTGACAACTTCATATTATGTTGATCATGATTAACTTCGATTATTTCAACAAAAATTGTATCTCCTACTGTTACAAACTTTTCAACATTTTTAACAAAGCCATGTGATATTTCTGATATATGTATTAACCCTGTATAAAAATTTTCAAAAGATAAAAATATACCATATGGCGTGAGACCAGTAACATTTCCACTTACAATTTTTCCTTTTTTATATTTCATATTTCACTTCCTATAATGATTATATCACAAGAACTTCTATATACAAATAATTTACTATTTTATAAATTTGATATATAATGGATTTGGTGATAATAATGAATGAAATTGAAAAAATTAATGATATTTTAGATAAATTACGTCCTTTCCTACAAAATGATGGAGGTGACGTTGAATTTATTGATTATAAAAATAATATTGTTTATGTAAAAATGTTAGGAGCATGTCAAGATTGTTTTATGATTGATACAACTATTAAAGATGGTATTGAAATGGCACTAAAAAGTGAAGTGGATGAAAATATAACTGTAATAAATATATCAAATCCAGATCAATAAAGTTTAGGAAGTGAAGTATATAGTGATAATAAATTATATATTTTTTTTATTTTATTTTCATATGATTCTTTCTGTTTAATAAAATTACTTATTTCTTTTTCAATTTTACTTATTTCTTTTTCTTTTGAATAAAATTTAAAATATTCATCTGGGTATATCATCATCACTGCTAATAAAAAAATTTCTTCTTTTTTCAACCTAAGTCTTTCTATATAAAATTTTAATTTTTTTTCTATTTCTTCATATTCAAATAAATACATACAACTTTTTAGATATTGTACGATATTACTTACAGATATCATCTTTTTTTGATTTTTTATAGTATAGAATTTTTCTAGACACATGTCATGTTCTATCTTAATATTTTGAATTATAATTTTATATTTCATTTCTTTATTAGTATTTAAAATTGCAATTACTAGTTCTGCCCTACCTATATAGTAATCATATGATTCGTTTATTATCAGGCTTTTATTTTTTAAAGGGCTATTTTCACTTTCAAATCTGTCAATAAATGATGACATACTTTCTGATAATGTATACATTTCTTTTTCTGAAATAATGATAGCATTTTCATTGTAATTAATTATGTCGTTCAAAATAATATTTTTATAGGAATCTATTTTTAATTTTTCTAAAATATATTTTTTATTATTTATTATACTTATGTAATTATTAAAATTATTTAAAATTACTTCATGATAATCATGAGAAAATTTCAAAATTTCATTATCAATATCGTCAATTTTTGTAAGTGAATATTCATTTTCTTTAATATGAAAATAATAATTATTCCCTCTTCTTACGATATTGTTTACTTTGAAAGAATAGTAATATAATATTAAATTATCCAAGACTATCACCATTATTATAGTATGTTTTATAAATTATAATATGAAAAATAGAATTTTTACAAATTCTATTCTACCACATTTTTAATTAGGTTTAGCTTGTTGTTGATTTCTTTTATTTTTATTTCCAAGTTATTAATATGGTTTTTTAAATACTCATTTTCTTCAATTAATTTGAAATATTTTTCTTTATAGTTATCATTAGAATTACTTTCAACTTCCTCATTTGTTAAAGGGATATTTTCTGAATTTGTATATTCCATAATATCACCATTACTTGGCATTATAATTTCTAATTCATCTTCTCCTTTAACTTCAGATGATATACTATTTTCGACTTCTTCCATCATGTTAGTTAATTGTTGATTCATTACCCTTAAATCATTGGTTTTTTCATCTAATTTAGCATCTTTTCCAGTATTTAAACTATTAAATAACGGTCTATTCGCACTAATATATTCAATAATATTTGTTGGTAATATAAGTGCTCTTGCTGATGTTATTTCAATATTTAATATTTGTGTAGTATTTAAATCTAAAATATCTAATTTTGTTAATTCTTTATTATCATTAACTATTCCTACAATAGAATTTTTAATTTCATTCCACTCTTCTTCGTCTTCTATATTGACGGTTTTTTCTTTCAATATTTTTGAAACAAATATTTTAGTATTTGTTTCTTGAAAATTATTATTATTCATGAATAGTAAATATTTATTAGAATTAATCTCGTAATATCTTAATACATCAATATCAGTATCATTATTACCTATTTTTACATTTATTTTTTCCATTACAGTACCTCTTATCTTTTATTCTAAATTAATTATATCAAATATAAATAATTAATCAATATAATTATGCATATAAAAAAAATTACTACTTGTAATTTTTTTCCAACTCTTCACTTTTATCAACTTCAACAGAATTTATCGAGTCAAATCTTTTACTAATTTTTTCAGTTGTTATATTTATATCTTTTATATCTTTATTTACTGTATCAATACTTCTCGATAATTTTGACCATCTGTCCTTATATCTTCTAAAATCTAAATCTAGCATTTTTAACTCTTTGTGTATTATAGAAGCGTATTTATCTCTTTCCATATTTTTTATAATCATTTCAATTGTAGTTAGTGTGCTAATCAAAGTAGTAGGTGATGTAATCCATACTCTTTTTTTATAAGCATATTCAATTATTTCACCATGGTAAGCATTTAACTCAGCAAATATTGCCTCTGCTGGTAAAAACATTATCGCTTGATCAGTGGTCGTTCCAGGAATAATATATTTATCTGATATCGCATCTATATGCTTTTTAACATCATTTTTAAATAATTTTTCCGCTGAAATTCTTACTGCTTCACCATTTTTTCTATCAACCATATTTCTATAATTTTCTAAAGGAAACTTTGAATCTATCGAAATTGTTCCTAGTGGTTCAGGTGCAAATAGTACACAATCAACAATAGTCCCGTTATTATATGAATGTTGTAATTTATATATTGCAGTATTTTCACCAAAAACGCTTGCCATTATATTGTGAAGGTTAACCTCACCAAATATTCCTCTAGTTTTTTTATCTGTCAAAATACTTTGCAGTGAAACAATATCAGTTGATAAATGATCTATTTTAGCCTGTGCTGCATCTATTTTTGATAGTCTATCTAATACATTAGTAAATGTTTTATTTGTTTTTTCAAAATTTTCATCTAATCGTTCATTTACTTTTTCGTTTATCAAAAATAATTTTCTTTCAATTTTTTCATTTAAATTATTAAAATCTTCATTCATCCCTTTTGTTATACTTTGATTAAAATTTGCCAGTTCTTTATTAATAGAAAGCTCAACTTTACCCAATTTTTCTGTTATATTAGATTCATTTATATTTTTCATTATTGCTATTACACATAATATTATAATAACAACTAATAATATGATCATTAGTAAATCCATTTTATCACCACCTAATATTATTTTACCACATATAATAAAAAATGAATTACATAAATTCATTTTTTATATTTTCATATCCACCTGATATATTATTTATATTATATCCTAATTGATTAAGAATGCAGCATACCTTATTACTTTTTACACCGTTTTCACAATATATATAATATTTATTACTTTTGTTTAAGAGCACTTTATGTTTATATATTAAATCATCAGACGAATAATTAATAGCTTCTTTTATGTGGTTTTTCAAATAATCTCTTTTATTTCTAATATCAATTATTACTGAATCACCACTTAAATCACTCAATTTCATTTTCTCACCATAATAAATAATATTATATATATTATAATTTTATTCATCATCAAAGAAGAAATCATCGAAAAATTGATCATCTGTAACATTTTTAAATTGATTATCTACTGGAATATCAACTTTTTCATTTTTAATCGATATTTTTTTTTCTTCTAATGGAGCTTTAGCCATATTTTTTTTATTTTCCACTTTTGGGACATTATTAGTCTTTTTAGGTTTTAATGTCTCTGACGGTTTAATATTACTATTAGTTTCCACAACTTTCTTTGGAAGTTTTTTGTTTACTTTTTTATCGATTACTTCATTTTCTGATTTTGATAATTCAGAAAATTTATTAGGTGAAATTTTTTTATTTTCTTTACCTGAAAATTCTTTATCAAGTGCTGCCATTTTTTCATCTAAATTTGCCAATAGTTTTTCTATGTTAAAGTCACCTTTTTTAGGTATGTTTCTTGCTTGGTTGGAAGTGTTTTTGTTACTAGTATCTGATAATAACTGATTAATTTTTTCATCTATTTTTTTATTAACTTCATCCTTATTAGCTTGTTTTTTTATTTGCTGATTAGAACTGAAAATTGATGGATTAGTACCTTGTAAATTCTTTTTATCACCGAATAGTTCTTCTCTTTTCTTTTTAACTATTTCATCTACAATTTCTTTAACATCAAAGGTTTTTACTTGCTTTTCTTCTCTTGTAATAAATGTCCCTAAATCATAATTTTTTCCCCACGCATTTTCTTTAATCATTTTATAATTGTGTTTTAATTTAGTTTTAAAAGGATTCGTACGAAGTCTTAATATAATTGCTTCTCCTTCTTTTAGGCGCTGAAGTTCACTTACTGTGATAAGCGGGGTGCTAGCAGTTTTATCGTCTTTTTTTGACTTTTTATCACCACACATTTTTGAAATTTCTTCAAGTGCAGCTACTTCAGTACTTATTAAATATATTAGATTCCCACAGTTACCTCTAATTGTTTCTCCAGTACTTTTACCATAAACTTCTGTTAATTGAGAAAAGTTTTGAATAATCATATTAAGTCTTATATTTCTAGAACGTGCTGCTGATATCATTGCATCAAAATCTTTAACTGGTGGCATATTAGCAAACTCGTCCATTATAAAGTTTGTACGGTGTTTTAGTTTTCCACCTGGACTTTCTTGAGCAACTTCTACTAAACTCTCATAACACTGTTTTAAAAAGATTGTTACTAGCGGGTGATAAGTTTTCTTCTCATCTTGTACAATAAGAAATACGGCAGTTTTTTTTCTTCCAATATCACGCATATCAAAGTCACTGTAACTAAGCATTTCCGATATACTTTCACGTGTTGTAAAAACTTTTATTTTTTGTTTGAAAACTGACAAAATACTATTTTTAGTGTCATTTGGTGCTTGAAGTGTTCCAGATGCATTTGTATAAGCAATACCATCTTGGTTTTTACTATCAAAATATTGTTTTACATACGTAGAACCATTTATTTTTTGTTCTCCTATAGTTGTTAATGTATTGATGCTATTTAGATTTACTTCTTCTGGTTTTGCATCTTCAAAAAGAGCCAAAGTCAATCCTGAAAAGTAAGATGCTGATGAATTTTCCCAGAAAGGATCTTTTCCTTCTCCAGAATCATCATGCATAATATTAACAGCAAGGTCATCTACTAACCCTATTGCTTTATCTTTATCACCATTTTTATAAATTTCATATGGTAAAACCATTGGATTCCACGCATTACCTTTTTTAGGTTCACGAAAATTCAAAACGACTATTTCATATCCACGTTCTTTTAGTTCGTTAACACTTTCTAGATATATTTCACCCTTTGGATCGGTTACAATCATTGATTCACTATTTTTTGCTAATATTTTCATCATAGGATGTACTATTAACTGCGTTTTCCCTGCTCCAGTAGAACCGATAATTAAACTATGGTAACCTCCGTCATCTACCCACATTTCTTTGTCATTATTTATAAATGGAATACCAGCAGATTCTAATGTATCAGATTTTGGATTTACTTTTTTTAATTCTTTTTGCATTTCTTTATTAGTAGCCCATCTAGAATAGCCCGTATCTTCTTTTTTTCCCGAGATAAGACCAATACCTTTTTCTCTATCAAAAAAGTAAGATTGTACGCTTAACATTATCATTAATACTGATGCAATATACATAATAAAGATGGTCGGAAATAAATCTGCACTAAACACTGGCAGTGGATTAAATCCATGCAATTCTGAACTTTGGGTGAAAACAGTAAGATTCAAAATAATTATTGAGATAAAATAAAACCATATAATTGCAAAAATTATAAATATTTTAATATCTTTCGAATCTGCTCTAAATTTTAATTTCATATTATCCCCCTATTATATTTTATTATTAGCATATTTTTTTCCTTTGATATAAATTGCAAATATAGCTACAGTAATTACTAATGCGAAAATGTACCATATATCAAAAAACAACAATTTTAATTTTGTCCAAATATCTACATCAGTATTAAATGATATTTCTAAAGTTTTTAAAATATTTTCATCTATTTGACCTGTATCATTTAAATTATCTTCAAACTCATAAAATTTATCTTGGTATCCTTCATCATCATAATTCCAAATATAGACACCATTTTCTTCATCAACCACATCTGCATTTGTACTTATTAATTTTAATGGTGATTTTATTATAATTTTTATACTTGAATAATCAGGTTCTTCTGCAGTAAGTCTAGGACCAAAATGTGAATGTCCAGTGTAATCTGTAGCATATATAGATAATTTTTCTTTTTCTATCTCTACATTCAAAGTAGAAAACATGTTGTTGATTAACAGTGATGAAGCTTGATAATCTTCAATAGACTTTTCAAAGTAATCTGCTTTGAATATCGTGGTATCATCATTATAAATGATATCATAATCAAAAGTATCTAAATCATCACGATATTTTAATTTATTATTAATATATTCTTCTGATGTAGAGTTATTAAGTATGAAAAAATCATTATTTTCTTCTAACTTCATTGATTCAGTAAAAGTTAAATTTTCATCTATTTCTAAAGTGTATTCCGCTGTACATCCAGTAAAAGTGATTGTAATAACACATAATAATATAATTTTTATTTTATTCAACTTTAACATCTCCTTAATTATGGTGTAGGTGATACATTCGCAGCGCAAAACGCTGTTACATAATCATCCAAAATAATATCTGCACCATTTTGATCTTCAACTTTAAAGTGTAAATGGGCGGCTGTTGAAAATCCTGAATTACCCATAGTCCCTAAAAAAGTGCCAGCTTCTATATAATCACCTTGTTTTATTTCAGGATTCATTGTATCTTGATGCCAATAAGTGAATAAATGTCCAAACCAAGGTGAATTTTCATCAGTAACTCTAACTTTATATCCCCATCCACCTGTTGGAGTACAATAAGCACAGTATGTGTTAACATGGTCTCCAGGATCGTCTGAGACATATTCTACTATACCAGAAGTAGAAGAAATTATATCGACTTCTCTATTTGCAAATGCAGAAGTATATAACGATCTTTTACTAAAGTCAATTGCGCCATGATAATTTCCTACTTTGGGATCACCGTAATACTTTCCTGCACTATAGCAATTAGGATTATAAAATTCTCCAGCAATTGGAAATAACATCCCAGGCATTAATTCTTTTGATGAACATCCATAACTTAAACCGGCTGCTTTAGCTGATTTGTACTGTGTTAAAAGTATTTCTTCGTATCCTAATCCTTCTTCTGCCATATTTCTTATGGCATTTTGTTCAGTAGATTTATATCCTGTATATAAAACATTTCCAGATTCATCATTAAGAGTAATACCTTTAACGGAATCTACTTTATTATAATAGTCGGTAAGTTGGTCACCAGAATATGGAGCAATAATTGTATATCCTTGTGATTTTAAATTTTTAACAAAATCAGAATCTGGATCACTAAAATCACCTTGTATTATCCATTCATGTACCCCTCCATCAGGATTTTTTATAGCACAACCTGTTTCAGGATTACAATAAGCTTGATCATTTTCACAACTACGCATCCTAATAACTTGTCTTTCAGCATTATATCCATAATTACAATTATCTGGAGTACTAGGGCACATTGAATGTTCTCTAGTAAGTGCATATGATCTAGCCATAATTGCTTGAGCCTTCATTGCTTCTACTGGAAGTCCTCTCCCTTCAGCAAATACAACTCCTCTTATATATTCTTCAAAATCAATAGTCTGAATCACTGATTTACCATCACAAGTTAGCATTTCTACTTTTAAATTAGTAGCACTTTCTCCATTTAGATTGTAAGTACATGTCATTCCCTGCGAACCAGTCTCATCTTCTTCGAATGTTATATAAATATAGAAATCTCTAAAATCATATATTTCATCTACAGCATTATTCAATACTCTTTCTTTTACTTCGTCATCATTTGATAATTTAATATTATTATCTTTATAATATTTAGGTAAATAATCTGATTTTAACCACTCTTTAATTTCATCATCATTCTTACCCTTAATCCCATCAACAATATTTACGGTATCATTAAATAATTGAGTACTGTTTGTATTAGTTTTATCTACACTATTACAACTACCTGTTGATACAGACTCACCTTCTTCATTTGTTTCAAACTGCTCTTCACACTCATAACTTCCATCTAAAGATATAGAAGTTTCAAAAAATAAAATAGATAATACAAGTGCTGAATCAATATTCGTTTCTTCAGCTAATTCTTTAAGTTTATTATAAAATGTTTGCTTTTCAGCGTCTTCTGAATCATAACTAGCCCAATCATCAGTTTTCTTCTCTCCATATTCAGGACTGCTACCAGTTCCAGAAAAATATCCTTCAAAAGGAGACATTTTTCCTGATGCAGCTATTAATGGCAAGAGAATTATAAATAAAAATATAATTGGTATTAAGACTGCACATATATTTCTAATTGCAATAGCTTTGGCAATAGGTCTTAATTTAATAGCCATTTCTTTAGCAAGTTGAGGTGGTACACCTTGTGATTCAATCATTTTTTTCACTATAAAATCAATATATTTATCAAATAGTGAAGTTGATTTTTTTTCGTTTGTAGATTTATTTTGAGTATCGTGCTCATAATTTATATTATCATCAGATTCAAATTGATTATTTTTTTCTTCTTCATTATTTTCATTATACACAAAATCACCTACTATCTTTAATTACTTATTAGAATCCTCCAGCATCACCAAATGATTCTAGTTCTTGAGGAGTTAATATAACATTTATTCTCATACGTCTATTCCCACATACAAATAATGCTTCTCCTTGATTATAACGTTTTATACTTTCTTTTTCACTATCGTTTAAATCAATCAATTTCGAAAGATCTTCAACTGCTTGTTTTTTTAATCCCATCACTAAGTAATAAGAAGCATTGTCAAATATTGCTTTACCATGAGTTAACACTCCAGGTTCACTAAAATCACTTGGTTGTTGTGTTATTATGATTGTACCTGTGTTATATTTTCGACTTCTTCTTTGCACTTGTGCTAAGAATTCAGCTCCTAAAGTGTTATTACCGGATAATAGTACATGTGCCTCATCTACTGATAAAATTGTATTTACACTACGGTCTAATGTCATACCCCAAGCATACTTTAATATATTGAAAAATAGAGCATTACGTATATTAGTATCAGCATTCATGATTTCTCTTATATTGAATACTATAAATTCACTTGAAGGTCTTATTGTTGTATGACCATCAAAATAATATTTTAATTCTTTTACAATAGGTCTTATTTTTAGTTCCAATCTTTCCATTGTGTCTCTTTCATGATTCTTTTCTGGCATTGCCATTATACGTCCACGAATTGTTGCATAAACATCTCTAAAAGTTGGATAGTCTTTTGAAGTAAATTTAGTAAAATCAGTTTCAAAATTCATACCAAATCTTTGATAAGTCTCTTGCACTACTTCACTAAATAAATTTAAAATATCTTCATTAACACCAGGATCATAATATTTTAAAAACGCTTTTATAGTTTGAAGAGTTCTCGTTAAAACAGCATGTCCTAAACCTTGTCTTATTTCTTCTTCATCAGCATCTAATACTACTTCAAGTGGATTAATCATACCAAATTCTCCACCTTTACCTAGGTCAATAAAATCTCCATTATACATTTTAGCCATTTCTTCTAATTCACCTTCTGGATCAATCATAATAATTTGTGAATTATTTCTAAAATGACTTCTAAGCATTAATTTAGCAGCAGTAGATTTACCACTACCTGAAGTACCTAGTATTATTAAATTAGCATTATTTCTATTGTTTTCTTTTTTTATTTGATAAAGAAATTGGTTAAACATAATTACTCCACCTGAAAAATCTACACCAAGTAGTGTTGATAATCCAGGGTCCTTGATACTATCAAAAATAAAAGGATACATTGCTGCAATTGTTGGTGATGGAATTGGAGTTCCTATTCTATTTTCAATATCTTGTTTAGGATAAATAGGAACTATAGATTTAAATACTTTTTCCTGTTCAAAACGTAGTGGAATAGCATTCATTTCCATCGCTTGTAAATAACTTTTAACTTGAACTTTTTTAGTTACTAGCGCTTCTTCACTTTCTGCAGTTATCATAATATGCATTTGAAAATCATATATTTTTGATTGACTACTTGCTATCATCGATATAAACGATTCTAAAGATTCATAATCTTGACGAATACGTTCTTGAATAGTACGATCGTTTTCTTCTTGATAACGTTGTTTTAAATCAATAATTTCTTTATTTAGCATTTTGCTAATTACTCCAAATGCCATTGGAATGTGTTTAATTACAATTTTAATTCCAGACATACTCGTTAAATTAGCTAAAAAACCATGATCAATATATCTTGGAAAAGATATTACAGTCATAATTGTTGAATATTTATCACTTATAATGAATTCATTAGATTTGAATTCTAGCCCTTTAGGTGCTAACTGACTCTTAATGTTCACTAGGTATCACCGTCCCAAAATTAGTTGTACTTCCTCCATTAAGGAAATTATCTAAGATTATTCTTAAATCTTCATTAGTTACTTGGTGTGAATTCAAGCCTGCATTTGCAAAATAAGTGATTAAATTTCTAATGCGTTTTTGAATTACATCTTCTGTTTTTTCTTTAAAAATTAAATAGTATTCAGTATCTACAATATTATTATTAGTGAACATATTTCCCTTATTAATATCTTCCATAATAATTTTTCTTTTGATAGGATTTTGTGTTTCGTTAAATAATATTTGCAGTTGTGATAAGTAAACATTTATATCTACTGGTCTATCAGCAACTATTATCCAAAATTCATAATCTATTAAATTATATAAATTTTTAATATTTTCTATAGTAGCATTTTGAGTACCATAATCAAGTATAAATATATTTCTAGGCATAATTTTTACACCAGTTACTTTTTCGTTATTGTCTAAAACAATTGTACCATTAGTAATATTTTTTACTGGTACAAATGATTCTTCAGTGTATTTACTTCTTTGCTTCGTCATCTAAGAAACACCATCCTTTCCATATGAATTTTTGTCTTATAGTCATGAATGTATAAGCATTTTTTAACATTGTTAATACATTGTGATAATTGGGTATAGGCATTACCAATAGTCCACCTATTAGTGCTGGAGCTAATGTTAATACTGCAATGGCTGTAATATCTATAGGAAGTGAAACCATTCCGATTAATGTAGCACTTAAGCATATACTAAACATTATTAATTCTTCTTTTTTAAAAACCCCAAATATTAGCAAACTCTTTTTAGAGTTTGCTGGAATTAAATAATTTCCATTCATTCTTTTATTTCCTTTCTACTATTTTAAATATTTATTCTTTAAAAATTCTGTTTGTTGTGCATCAGTTTTACCCTCAAGCCCAGATAATTTTTCTTTTGATTTTTCTAATTTTTCTGGCGTCGATTCATCTAAATCATAAGTTTTTGAAAAGTCTTTAACTTGATCGTTATATAAACTAATATCTTTATCAATATCCATAATTGCTTTTGAAATTTTTGTATATTTTTCACTTTCTTTTATTATTTGCGATTCATAACCTTTTAGTTCAGCTGCTTGTGATTCTATATTTCGTAAATATTTTTTAGTTCCTTCTTCATCCAAGTGACCTTTTTTAGTAGCTTTTTGGAATTCTGCATTTAATGAATTATATTTGTTTTTAGCCGTAGCCTTGCTATTTTGTAACGCCGCTAGAGTTGATTGACTATTAACACGATCAGTATCTAGTGCACTTCTAGTTTTTCTTAACGGTGTTAAATATTTACTTTTTATTTCATCTTGATCTTTTCTAGCACTTTTTGAAAACATCATTTTAGTTGGACTAATAGTTTTGAATTCTGACCCTGTTGTTTCTTTATAAGCAGCATTCATAGATGTTCTAAATGTTTTATTATTTTTACCATCTCCACCCATAAGGCCAACTTTTCCATGCATAGCATGCTTTCCGGCAGACCAACCATTTACAAATGCTCTTGCTTTATTGTTTGTTTGATCATAGCGCATACCAGTAATTCCACCAGTAACTCTTGCTGCAACTCCTGTTCCTACTTTAGAAACTACTGGTATTTGACGCAATCTTTTCATAGGATTAAGTGTAAAACTTCCTTTCATACCAAATAAACTTTCTAATAATTTAGGTGCTTCTTTCGCAAATAATAGTATACCTATAATTACTAAAGCTACTGCTAAACTATGTTGGAAACCTCCATTAGTCACAGGAACTGTTTCTCCGGTATTTACATCAAAAAATCCAATACCAAATTCAGTTACTTGTGTACATAAATATATGGCAAAGAATACTACTGTTAATTTTATAAACAAACTTAAGTATGTACTTGTTACTTCTTTAACCCAACTTTTAAATATTTTATCTCCACCTTTTGGGTCTACATATGAAATAATTGGTATTGGCGCTATTACCTGTAAAAATGTTAATTTTGCTAAACGAATAACTACATCGAATACAAAAGAAACAAATATTAATAACACTATTACCCCAACTATAGTTGAAATTAAAACTGAATAATTAAATGCATAGAAACCATCAGAAAACCATCCAGTCCAAGAACCATGGTCTTTACCTTCTGATGACACACTAACATTTACCATCGATAGAAGGTAAGAAATATCTTTATTATTGTAAGCAAGTTCTAGCTTCTCTACTTCATCAACATCCAGTCCTGCATCTCCATCCTGACAATCAATTGTCCCATTTTCTGCTACAGTACAAGGGTTATCTGCACTAGTTATAGGATTTAGTTGAAAGAATCCCGAAAAAACTTGAAACGAAATTGACTGTCCTGCAGTAGCAAGTGCATTATCACTATCATTATCGCTAGATCCTAAAACGAAGTTTGGTATAATATTATCCTCTAGAATAATTCCTTGAAATCTGTAGGCAATATTAAATACATTCCCCACAAATGTAAGCATAATTAAACTAATCACTATTCTTTTAACGATGTTTGATATACCTTTTTCTCCATTAGTAAAATCATCAGGACTTGCCAGATAACTTACTAGTGAAAAAGCTACCTTAAATAACATTATTATACCTAAAATTAAATAAATTCTATCCGTAATATCAGCTATTTGTTCTGAATCTAATATAACTAGTCTACTTAAATAAACCATCATTTTATAAGCATAATCTATAAACCCATAGATTATTCCATCCAAAAGTGCCATCAGACTTCTAAACAGATCTATAAACCAACTTGCTTCTTGCATGCTATCACTCCTTATATATTTTTATACATATACTATAATTATAACATAAAAAAAAGTAAATTTCTGAAAAAAATTTACTTTTTTAAAATTAACTTTTAATAATTAAATTTATACAATTTTGTGTAGCATCCGCATCACTTCCTGCAGTTACATTTAAAACAAATTCTATCAATACAAACATCATAAAAACCATAATCGCAGCAATTATACGCTTAACAAATTTGGATTGTTTTTCACGCATTTCTTTTTCATTATTTGACACCATTGCCTTACCAAAATCTAGCATTCCGATGAAAATTAAAATAATTGGTGTTGCTATTTTAATAAATATATATATAGTATTTAGAATGTTAGCTGCTTTAACTGGTATATCAATAATACTACCAGAACAATTTTCTTGTTCTGTTGACGAAGTACCACTATCTGTAGAATTATCTCTAATGATAGGATTTCCATTTAATAATGCCGGTGATGTTGTCCCATCAGAACTAGCACTAGTTACATTTAGGTCTGTATTAGGTAAATGTTGATAAGCAACATTTTTATCAAAATCACTAAGTGTAGTAACATAAACTTTATCAGGACAAGTCAATGATGAAAAAGAACCAGCTGGTACACTTGAGTTAAAGCTTTTAAAATTATGACTTAACAAAGATATAAATTTTGTATCTAATTTTTTTGTATCAGAATTATAAGTATAAGTTATAACCCCAACATTATAAGTGCTACCTGCCGTACTCCTATTAGCAACAACATATTCACAAGTTATAGTCTTACCAGATGCATCTACATTAGAGTATGGAAGCAATAATAAACTAGCTAACGTTATAGAAAACATTATTTTTAATATTTTATTCATTTAAATCATTCTCCTATTTATACTATACATTATATCATTACTTCTTTTTTTTAACAATAAATTAAAACAAAAAGATGATAATATTATCATCTTTTATTGAATTAATTTATCCCTAAAATAACTTCAATACATCCCATAATACTATCTGACTCTCCTTCAGGAACAATCAGAGTAATAATTAATTCTACTATTGAAAAAATCAAGAATACTAAAATTGCTGCAATTAAACGCTTACCAAATAGTTTTTGTTTTTCTTTAATTTCTTTTTCATCACCAGCAATAACAGATCTACCAAAATCTAACATTCCAAAAATGATTAATAATAATGGTATTGCAATCTTAACTATAGTATATAATAAACTAGTTAAATTAGTGATTTGCTCAGGTATACTAGCACAAGCAGTATCAATATTTGTTAACACATTAAATAATTCCATTTTGTAATCCTCCTCATATATTTTTATTATAACTGATTAAATAAAGAAATGTCAATATATATACATTTCTTTATTAAAAACCAAACAGTCCTTTTTTCTTTTTAATATCTTCTTCACTATCACTTTGTCTTGTAAAACCTAATTTAGTTAAGAAAATATTTAAGATGTTAATATTTTTTTCATGCTCATCAAGTGGCGGCATGTTAAAAAATATTTTCATTTTTGCTTCATATTCAAAATCAAGCACATCTTTATGAGTTAATAAGCTTTGATTTAATATAACTTTTTTGTCTTTTAAATTTAAGAGTAATGCTCTATTAGTAGCCATTAACTTGTTTAATTTAATAGTTGAAGGTTCAATTAAATAGATTACCTCATTACATAATGCTTCAACACTTGCAACTCCATTAATATCAACTAAAATCACTTCTTTATTACCATGTTTAGCCAAGAAATTAGCAAAATCATTAGCTGGAGTACTCTCCATATTTTTAGAATTAAAATATGCAAATTCATGTCTATCAATTTCCACTGCCATGGTTTCATAATTTTCTTCTAACTGACGCTTTAACATATAAATTAACGTTGTTGCTCCAGTTTGCTTAGTAATATTTTTAAAACCAATTATTTTAGGTCCAATTACCCCAGTAGTTGCCATACCAGTTTGCTGATTTATTGCAGCTGGCCCTATTTGAACTACTGCAGTACCAAGTTGTTGATATTGAGCAACATCACGATATGAATTAGGATGATGATATAAATAATCAATTCCATCTTTATTTTTAGTAAAATTATATATACCCATTGATATTAATTGTGATAAAAAGTTTTCTTCTGATGGATCTTGTGAATCATCAAGCACCAAAATTAATTTATCCATATCCAAAGAAATAGACAATTTTTGCATATTCTTTATATTTTTATAATCTTTAATTGCTGTTATATCCAAAATCATTCTTTGATAAAAGAAATTTTTAAACATATCTATTATTTCTTCAACTTCAAACTGTCCATTAACACTTTTAATTATTTCTAAATCTAATGTTTCTAACATTGATTGATATTTGTTACTTACAATAACATTCACTATCTACACCACCTTATCTTTTATCCAATACTGTATCAAATAATCTTGTTTCACCATATATTGGTATTTCTAAAAATTGTCCTACTATCGGAACATCGAAATACATATAACTCGTCACTTTATAATATTTACCTTTTGAACTATGACACTCATAAATACAATACCTATAGTCACTAGCATTATTTAAAATTGTACATGTATCTCCTGGTCTTGCTGTAGAACCATCATACTCTTGTTGAAGAGAACAATTTTGGTTACCATCTGGGTTAACTCTGTATCCAATTTCTGAAAGAGATTTTTCAATTGCACTTACAGATTCACCATTGTATCCATTATGATACTCTAATGAGCTTATTATCATATTCTTTACTTTAAATGCTTTAGTATAAGAAATAGAACTTAAAAGCATTAAAATTATTATTATCACAACAGTTATAATTATATACAACAAATACGCTTGACCTGTCGCTTCTCTCATGCTTTCACTCCTATCTTACATTAAATTCATAAATTTTATCGGTTTTTGAAAATATTGGCAATTCTATAAGTTCACCTACGAATGGTACTTCTATGTGCATGTATGTCAAAATTCCATACGCATAGTAATGTTCATCAATCGTAAATCTATAAATACAATATTGATGTTGAGATCCTGACATGTTCACTAATTCTCCTGTATCATATGTACTAGGACAATCACCTTTAGCTCCTTTACGATAACCAATAGTTTCCATAGTCCAAGTGATTTCTGCCAAAGACAAATTATTAAATCCTTCATGTTTTTCAATACTCATCATAATTCTACTATTAACTTTGAAAGCTTTATTGTAGCTAAAAACAGCCATAAAAAAAGCGAAGACTAAAAAGATAAATATAATAATGATATTTATTACATATGTGCCACCTACAGCTTCTTTCATTTCTTCACCTCTTTATTCAATTATCATTAACATTAATTACTTGATGTCCAACCAGCATTTCCTTCATTAATATTAGTAGCGTTACTTTCTATTTCAGTTAAAATACCATTAATAATTAAAGTACCAGCAGCTAATACTAAAGCAATTAAAATCACAGTGATTATTGTCATGTTTGCTTCTCCTGCAGCTTCTTTCATTTACAGTCACCTACCTTTATTTTATACATTCTTATTATAACACCATTTTTTTTTATTATCAATTATATTTATATTTATTTACATTTGTTGGACAAAAAAAGAGCTTTGCTCTTTTAAATACTCATCATAGTCATCATAGAATATAATAGAAGCATTAATATTCCTCCACCAGTACTACATAACATAATCATAGTTTTATTTTCCATTTTTTCTAAACGATTTTTATATTTTATTCCACGTGATTTATTTTGAAGAGATGAAACAGTTCTAGCGAACATCAACAGTTGTTCTTCTTTATTTTCTTGTGAACCTGCTCCTAAACGAAATAATAATCTCATCATACGCATTGAATCACGAACTGGATATTCAAGAGCAAAATCCATATAAGGTTGTACACTTGAATCACCACTATCTATTTTAGCAATTAAAGTTTTTAACCCTGGCTGAAATATTGTTGGTGCAGTTTCAATTGATTTACCAAGCGCTACTGGAACAGTATAATGTTGTACCAGTATCTCTAAACTCTTTAAGTAATAAGGTAACATTGAATTTATTTCATTTAAATTTCTTCTGTAGTAAGTTTTTAGTTGCATATATGGCATTTTAAAAACTGCAAAACCTGCTATAACTGCAAATATAACATTTAAAAATGATAATTGTGCAAGAAATGCAAATACAACAAGAAATATTGTTAGCATACCATTTCTAATACGAGCTCCAAACAATTTTTCAATATTTAAATTTTGACCATACTTAACAGACAATAAAAATTTGTAATCATCTTCCATCAACATTCTAAATGCTGGTTCACTATCTGTTACAAATCTTTGAACATCT
>CAYJJT010000002.1:33048-52963 GCA_964370575.1 uncultured Muribaculaceae bacterium
TTTACGATTGTATTGTAGTATACCGATTAGAATTACGGCAATTAATATAAACTCTAAACTCATTATTCAGCACCTACATTCTCATTATAGTATTTTTCACCATTCAGTAAGAAATACGTATTTACTAATATAATACCATGTAACAAACATACAACTAAAATATTATCTAGCATAACTAAGTATGTTTCTACTGTTAATAAAACTTGTACTAACATAACCATTAAATATAAAATTAACCCGAATCGTACAAATTTTTTGTGAAATTCAGCACGGTCTATTCTATCTGAGTATACATTTTCTACTAACATATCGATATCAAGTGACATATTTTCAAGAGCTGGACCTGAATTTCTAGCTCCTTCGTTAGTTATTTGTAAAAATAATTGATGCATATTTCTTATAATATGATAATCATATTTTTGATTTAAATACTCTAATGAAGCATCAATAGTTCCATTTTCATATGCCATATCTATCATAATTTTAACGTCAGTTTTCATTGGATCCTCAAGAACTCCTGATTCATATACACCTTCAATTGATTTAACAAATGATTGAGTAGTTGCAAATTCCATAATTGTATTTGTAGTATATACTTGTACTTGCTCAAATATGTATTCACTATAAACTCTTTTACAACGTAAATATGTTAAATAAGGAATTACTAAGATGGAAGCACCTGCATATAATAGTGAAATAATTATATTATAAAAATATAAATATGTTACTACAAATGATCCTACCGCAAATATTGTAACTTGTATAGTATATTGTTTTTTAGAATATTCTTGCCCTAAATCTTTTACTTTTTCTCTTATTTCTTGAAATGAATAAGGAGCATACTTTTCATAGATAGTTCCAGTGTTTGCAGCGATATATTTATAAACACTACCACCAGTATTCGCTCTATAAGCAAAGATAAATATAACGATAACTGCAACCATTAAGAAAATTAATATTTGCATTCTAACCCCTCCTTATTCTTCAGTGTTATTGTTTTGTATTTCAGTTGCTACTCTATTAATTAAATGATCAGGTAATTTAACTCCTTGTGAATCTAAATAACTTATTAGGTAGTTAGTTGGATTATTAGTTATTACCTTACCACTACTAAATCTTTTGTATAAAACATTAGATTTAGCTTCATTATTTTCATCAACATAAAATTCACAAACTGTTGTAATTTCACGCTTAAATTGTTTTGTCTCTTTATCTAAATATCCTCTTACATATACTCCTAATTGAACATATCTATGAATAGATGCTAAGAATTGTCCTATATCTTGATTTGTTTCTAATAGTGAGTACATACGTGAAGGGATAGCTTCAGCCTTATCAGCATGAATAGTTGATAAAATGTAGTGTCCAGATGAGATTGAGTTACGGACTGCCATTACAGCTTCCGCACTACGAACCTCTGATAGTAATATCCACTTAGGGTTCTGTCTCATACATGTAACTAATACATCTGAATATGAAGCTACATTATTTGTTTTCATTGCAATTATATTTCGCTTAGGAAATATTCTGTGTAAATGTAATTCTAGAGTATCTTCTACAGTAATTACTTTTTCACTCTCTTTAATATGAGATGCTAAATATTTTACTAACTCAGTTTTCCCTGAACCAGTTTCTCCACAAACAATTACATTACAGTGTCCTTCTATACATTTCACTAAAAAATCATTGATATCTTCTGTAATATAATCATCTTTTATAATTTTTTCTTTAACTAATCTAATTTTAGCTGGTGTTTTACGCATTGTACATGAAATACCATTAGATGATACTGAATCATGAACAAAGTTAAAACGAAGTTCACTTCCTTCTGCATCTAAGAATGGTTGAGCCATATTAAATGTCTTTCCCATTACATTAGAACATTGGAAAGCTAATTTTTCCATAAATGCATTGTCTATTACTTGATTTTCTATTCTAATACTACCTTGAGATAATGTTTTTACCCATAATTGTCCATTATTACTATATTCAATATCGGTAATATCATCATTTTCTAAAAGTGGTTTTAAATATCCAAAATCAATTTGAGAAAACATATTATCATGCATGACTAATTATTTTCTCCATTTTCTTGTTCTTCAACTTCGGCTTCTACTTCTTCTCTAATTTCTTGATCAATTACTACTGTATTAGCATTTATGAAATCTTCTAAAAATTTAGTACTAACTTCTGTATCTCCAGTTTGCGCTACTGTTCCACCATGTGGTACAGGGAATAATTCAACTTGTTCTTCTTTCATAAAACTTGCTTTACGAAGTAATATATTAATTTCTGGTTCTACTCCAAAAATTAAGAATGCAGGTACTCTTTCTTCTTCAGAATTTTCAAAAACATGTTGTCCAGAAGCATCTTTTACTGCTACTACTTCAACATTTTCAACTAATTTACCTACCATTACTTGACCTGAATCATCTACAGCTTTCATATAAATATCTATTTTATTACCTGGGAATATAGAGTTACCATATGTACTTTCAGTATCTACCAAAAAGTTATATACTACTTCTCCATCTTTTACTTTTGTAAATGCACTATCTGGTAGTTCATCTTTTTCTACAATTGTAGTTTCATAAAATAAACTTCCTTGCGGTATAACAGCATTATAGTTACTATATTTACCAATTACTAATCCTGAATGTCTAATAGCATTATCTGTTAATAATATACTTGCTATATCTACTAAAGCTATATCGTCTTCTGTAATTAAAGTTCTTGGTTGGATAGTTTCTTTCGCAACCGGAACATTTTTAACAGGTGTTACTGCATTACTTATTTGTGTGTTATATCCCCAGTATAAAATACCGATCGCTAGAATAACACCAACAATTGTTACTGTGTTTTTGTTTTTTGCAAATCTTTGCAATTTAATTGTAAATTCATTCATATATTTTCTCCCTTTTTATCTCTTTTATTCTAATATGGAACTTCTAAAATCGCATCTAATCTATTTGATAATTCAAATACTAATGGTCCATCTTCTTCATCTTGTAACAATGTAGTACCTTCTGATGAAGTAATTTCAATTGTTACTTTAGGTGGTATCTCATTAACATCATAGATATCAATTTGATAAGTTCTTGCTAAATTGGCATTAGCAGCAAAACGACGCAAGAAATTTTCAACAAACTTTTCACGGTCTATTCTAATTACTCCATCTGCTTTATATGATGCAAAGTCAAAAGCATCATACATTGCAGACTCAGTTGTTTCTTTTAAAATTGTAAAATTATGTTCATCTGTATTTGTAACATTTTGCATAAAATTAATCAGCAATACTGTTATGATACCTACTACTATTACAAATATTCCCCAAAATGATTCCTTCAAATTACTCACACCCTATTCTTTGTTAATTATAACATTATTATATTTCAATTACAACATTACTTTAATTGAAATTTATATTTTTGTCCTCTTAAACTAATAACAAAATTTATACTTGTAGCTTCACTTATTTCTTTAGGAACTGTTACAAATATATCATCTTTAGTATCAGCATCTTTTGCTTCTACTACATCTATGTCTTCTACTTTTATCCATTCATCATTGATTTGATATTCTAAATATCCGTATGTGCTTATAAACTCACTAGTTTCTTCATCACCCAAATAATTATCGGTTAATTCTAAATCTATATTTATTTTCATTAAGGATGTAGGGTAATTTAAGAATATATTACCTTTTAAGTACTCGTATGAAGTGTAACACTCATTTTCAATAGGACAAAATACATAGCTAAGCTTATATTCATCTTTTATTTCAAAAGAATTTACTTTAATTTTAGTATCTCCTAAGAAACTTTCATCAAGTGTAACTTCTTCATTTAATTCTACATTGATATCTTCTTTATCAATTCTTAAATCTATTGGACTTAATTCTACTTTTTCATATATTACTTGAAGTTGTTTTTCAACACCATATAATTCTTTTACATATTGAAATTTAATTTCTTCAGTAGCATAATTACTTGGAATTTCGTAAGCTATTAGATAATTATTCTCACCTTTAACTATTTTATCTCCATTATATAATTGGCCTAAATCACTTATTTCATTTTCAAAACTAATAGTAGGATAATAAGCATTATCATTTATACTTAACTGTAATCTTGCTTCATCTAATTTATTAGTAGTTAATCTACCATCAATTTTTAAATTTATAATTAATAATGTTTTATCATCTCTTAGCTTATTTCCAGCATTATCTTCGTCTACGATATAACTTTCCACTACTGTAAAATAGAAATCCTCAGTATAAAATGCATGTCCTTCTTTATATATCTTTTCATTAAAACCTAAATAATCATACATAAATATACCAAATATTACTACCAACACAGCGAATGCTACTCTCCATGCTAATTTATTTTCTAAATATGCATAACGCATATGTCTTATACGTTTTTTAAAGTTACGTCTTATTTTTTCTGGATCAAACGATAATCCAACCTCTACTTCTTCACGATCCTCTTCAGTAAAATCTAGTTCATCTAAATCTTTTTCAAAGTCAAAAGCTTTAATATCAAATCCAGTAGCTCTTACTAAAGTAAATACCATTATTGCTACTTCTAACAACATGATAATTACTGCAAAATCAGCTACTCCTCTAACTAGTTGAGCATCTAACAGTTCTAGTTCCATATCATTAATTATTGATTCTGAAACCATTAAATATACTATAGAACCAATATATGTAATAATTGCTGCTAAATAGTATTTTATAGGTTTTTGTTTAATAAACATCACTGTTACTACAGCAACTAAACCTAATACTACTATAATACTCGAAAAATATTGAAATCCTCCATATAAACCATCAGTAATTTCTTGTCCTCTAACTGACAAAGTATCTTCAAAATATTCACTAAAAAATGCATTTATTTGAAATAAACTATAAAGTAAATAACCCATTAATATAAATAGTATTCCATGAATTAGCTTAAAGTTTTTTATCAGTAATGCATACGGCTTTCTTATAATCATAAACATTCCCCTTATTCTTATTCTATAAATTAGTATATCATGATTTAAATAAGTAGTAAATTAAAATAAAAAAATTGATTAGAAAACTAATCAATTTAATAATTAACAATATAATATGGCACTTCTTCAGTTCCTAGTCCAATTAATTCTATATCGTTTTCAACAAAGAAAGACATTCTTACAGCACCATAATAAAATGAAAATGGAGTTAATAAATCTGTTGGTCTTGTAAGTCCATCTTTAGAAATAAACCACCATTCTTTTTGATCTTCTCCTTCATCAAAATCCATTAAAAATGGTTGTGGATCTGAATTAGATTGGTTCATTGTATACCATTCATATTTTTCTTTATATAAGTAATTGTTTTCACTACAACTACTATCAGCATTTATAGATGATAAGTTACAGTTTACTTTCAAATAATCACTATTATTTAAAAGACCAAGATATAATTCTTCTGTACTAAGTAAAGATTGTTCGTCACTTATATCTTCATTAAGTGAATTATTTTCATTTACTTCTCCTACATTCCAATTAGTCTTAACCATTAATTCTTCATTTAATTTTATATCAACTGAATCATTATCTATATACATATCATCTTCAAAAAAAGTAAAATAATTTGCTAAATCAATATTTTCGTTCCAATTATTATTACTATAACGATCATTATCTAAACCATATATACCAATATGGCCAGTATTATTATCACTATGACATTTACCATCTACCAAAGGAGATTCATAAACTATTTTTAAACTATCATTTTTAGTTATATTTACAATTCTATAACAAGTATTTTCTACCACTAGATAATTATTAGGATTTTCACCTGTATAATATTTTTTACTACTTAATAAATTTGTATCATTTATAACATTTTCTAAAGTGTCATCAACTAAATAATCACTATCTAATTCACTTGTTTTTAATAGTGGCAGATTTTCTATACATTCATCTTTAAATACTGTTGAATTGTAGTTTTTACTTAAACATATTTCTTTCGATTTGAGATTACCATAATTCATTTCATTATAATAATATATTTTACCTTCAGTTACTACATCAGTACTAAATGATTCTTCATTTATTTTATACTTATTATCTTTTATTATAACCTCATTAATATCAGAAGCTATCATTTTATCTAAAACAACATAATATTCTTCTATCATCTTATTTTCTGCATCAAATTCATTATCGGATTTAATTAAAAGGTTAGGTAAAATAAACAATACTAATAAAATTAAAATAATTATAATAATATATTTAATTCTTTTCATTTTATCTTACCCCCATAAATGATATTCTGGCATATCCATCAGTTGTATTACCTTCAATACTTCCTGAACTATTATAATCTGGCATTTTTTCATTACCAGCAATCATTTCTATATAACTAAAACTTTTATTCGAATAATGAATACTTTGATCAGTGTGAACTATATTATCTTCAGTCGAATTTTCTGCAATTGCATTGCAACCTTCACATCCTGATACAAACGAAGAACCTCCTCCTGGAGCGAATGGTGGATACCAACCTACATTTGTCCAACCAGTTATAGAACCGTAGTATCCTCCAGCTCCTCCTCCGATTGCAGAAATTATATTCATCGTAAATTCTCCGTTTTCACCAATACCTAATTTATAACCATCAGTTTGTGTTGAACCTAAAGAATAATTTTCACTATCTAAACTTCTACCTATAGCATCAATTCCACTTAGAGTACCACCATCTCCTCCAATACCTGCTTCGTAATATACTTCAGCATAGTTGTGGAATATTCTACCCATACCTGCTCCTCCTGCAGCAACCATAAGACGAGATTTTAAAGATTCAAAACTATCTGAACTACCATCTACAAGACGGATGTCAGTAGCTCCTCCTCCTCCTCCTGATGCTTGTCCATCTGGATCATCCATACCATCTCCACCACCGTTGTATCCTCCGATACCAGCTTTAGATGTTGCTCCAAAATGAGTAATTCTATTAACATCTTCTATTGATTGACCATCTTCTCCTTGACCACCAACATAAACATATAATAATTCTCCTTTTTCTAAATATATCTCTCCACTAGTATATGCACCTGCACTTACTAAATCATATACATATTCTTTCCAATCTTCATTACGATTATCAACATAATGATGACCTCCTCCAGCACCCCATAATTCTATATTATAGTAACCACTAACAGGTGTTACAAAAACTTGTTCACTTCCAGTATAATCATATGAATAAACTCGTTCACTACAACTTCCAAAACCTGTTACTACTTTATCACTATCTATTTCTTTAGTATGACAATAACCGTTGTTGAAAACAGAAAACATAAATTCATTTTCACTATTAATATATATATATCCGGTACTTATACCAACCAAATCACTAGTATAAATTTTTTCACCGTCTTCATTAATAATTAAACTATTTTTAATTTCATAATAACTACTAGATAAATCCCTATTAGCAAGTAATTCTTTAAAATCATTATTAAAATTACTTGCTAGTTTATTACTAATAAGTCCTCCTACAAATAAAATTAAAACAACTACTGATACAACTAATACTACTTTAACAATACTTTTTTTATTCATCATATACCTCTTATTATTCTAATATTATATTACCAATTATTTAAAATAATTTCAACTAAAAGAAAAAAGTGATATCAATCACTTTTTAAAAATCTTTATATGTACATCCTGGATGATTAGCATTAGCTGGATCAGAACAATTTATACATTCATAATTACCTTCAGAATTAATTCCTCCAATAACAGCATCTTGATTTGGCGCATCTGGATACGCTTTATCTGCACAAGTATAAAAGTCAGACCATGAACTTCCAAGACATGTACCACTACTTGAAGCAACATACTTATCTATATCAGATAAGAAATCACTTAAACAACGTTTACCTGTTTCTTTATAACAATCTAAATTAAAGTCATTATAATCAGTAGTTTTATTATAATTATTAATACGCTGAATAGAATCTGGAGTTAAAGTAAATGAATATAAAGGTTCTTTATTATATACATTTTCTGTATCTACATCTCTATTATTAGTAATAAATCTATCAACATCAAAATCTGACCAGTTCATTCCTGGCTCTCTACCATCTCCAGATTCATCTGGGAATGGATCATCTAAATCAATAGGTCTATATATAACATCGATACCTCCATCAGTTCCATCACCTGGACAGAATGGAGTACCTGGAGTACAAGTAGGTATCTTAGATATATTAGTTCTACAATCAGGATAATCTGGATCAGTCGGTGAACAATCACTTGGTGGTTCTTCACATAATGGATAGTAAGGATCATCTGGATCACATTCTGTAGTTGTTGTTGTTGTAACAACTACATAATCACATACATAATATCTATGTAAATCAGTATTAGTTGAACCATCCTCAAACTTATTAAACTCTGACCAGTTATATCTATTACCAGTACCAACATTAACATAATCTAAATATATTGGATATGTACCTGGTAAAGTATCTATATGAATTGGATAATTTGAATACCCTATATCAATATATTTCTTCGCAACTTCACTATCCCATGGAGTTGGTTTTTTATATGATGACTCACCATTTATTTTTTCTACATATCTAAACACACTACCATTACCATTATCATCTCCTGGCATTGAATATGTATACTCTTCAGTAGTTTTACTATAAATACTAGTATAAACAACTGATGAACCTGCACTTCCTTTTAACGAAACATTAATACTTCCATCACTATTTAAAGTAGTACTTAAAACATTTTCAGTGCAGAAATTACCTGGTGCAGCAGCATCTGGATTATTAGCATATGCCGCTATTGCAGCTTGAGTAGTAGGTAAGTTACTATTACAGTTATATGTGTTAATAGTAGATTTAACGCTAGAATTTATTTTTGTATCAGTAGAACTATTAACAGTAGTTCTATCTAATAAAATCTTAGTTGGTGTTTTAGCATCAGCATAATTACCGGTTGGATCAGTGTAATTAACAGTCACATCTGGTTTATGAACTATTTCAGAAGTAGCAGCAGAATAACACTGTTCTATATAACTAGTAGCTTTTTTATACTCTTCTTTTATAGTATTAAAATTACTAATCCATGCACTTACAGCTCCACCAATAGTAGCAGTATTTCCACTACCATCATAAAATGGAGGCTGATCAGAACAATATGTATAATTAACTTTGCTCCATGAAGTTGGATTATCTATTGTATTATACATCATAGTAGTTGACATCCATGTACCTGTACCAGGAGTTGCTTCGTGCCATAATTCCCAATATTTACAACCAGTTACATTTCCATCATCATCTAAAATCGTCCAATATCGAGCATCCGTTACTTCTGTTGAACCAGGCAACAACGGACACCCAGTTTTGGTTGCAACTGGAGAAATTTCTGGTGCTGGGATTTGAGTAGACTCAAATTTTATTTCTTTACAATATTGATTTGCCTTAAGACACTCATCTGACTCATCATATAAATTCTTTATTTTGTAAGCTTTGCTGGCATCTTGACCGCATTTTTGACAATTACCATTACTTAAATAAACCATGTCATTTTGTATAGGCCATCCTGATGGTAGCGCATCTAAAGCATAGTATCTATCATATACATCTATCCATGTATATGGTAACGATGTTCCTGCAACAACAAAACCTGATTCACCACAAGACTTATTGTTTGTCCATTGTAAAATTTCACGGATCATTGTTAATACACCTTTTTTATATTTTTCTGTTAAATCATTTACAGTAGATTCTATTTTAGAATAGTTTAAATTTACTTCACATTCTCTAGTTACAATTATACTACTACTTTCCCATTGGAAATGACTTCCCGATAGTATTGGTGCATTTGGATCATTACTTAGTGGGTTTATTGTACTAGGAAACTTTGTAGTAACTTCTTCTCTACATGTTTTTGTACAATATGGATTTACAGTAGTTGTATAATCATCTCCACAATTTTTTGCATCTTCTAAAGATGGGTCTTGAAAATTAGGAGTTCCATCTTGTTCTTCATAACAATCATAATATGGATCTATAATAGGTTCACACACATTAGCTGATACATTATTTATTCCTATAAAAGCTGTAGATACAACTAATAATGCTATAAAAATATTTTTTTTCATTTTTACCACCCCACAAATCCATCTTTGGATTTTTTTCTATAATATCTAATAATTACATATGTAATGATAACTATTAAAGCTATAAATACATACCAGTACTCTATTAATACACTATTAAATCTTGAAATAATACTAGAATCAATTTCTTCTTCTTCATAGTTATCATTTTCCTTTGTATATTCATTTACTTTTTCTATAAATTCTTCTTTTGAATAGTCATGTTCATACCATATATCACATAACTCATAAGATTCCTTACCATTACACTCTTCTATTGTTGAATAAGTATTGAACTTAGGTAAATTTACAGTTATTTCCCCCAAATATCTATTAGTACAATCTAAATCATTTGACTCTACTAATACTTCTATTTGCTCTGGACCATTAATTCCTGCAACAGTTGCCATTTTATATTTAGTAAAGGCTTCTATTGAATATACTTCAAATTCGTAAACTTTATTACTATTAAATCCACTAATAACTACTTCATTATTAGTTGCTTTATAAGTTTTATTGCTTACTGGATCATATATTTCAAATTTAGAATCTACATTTGTAAATCTAATTGTAAATGATGGTAATCCATCAACCATTGTATAATTATAGTCGACATTTATATTATTAGTTAAACTTTTAAATGAATTTACAGTATCGTTAGTACAATAGTTAACAGCACTAACATTTAAAGGATTATATAAGATGATCCCTATAACTAAAAATAATACTATCTTACTCTTCATATTATCACCTTACCTATTATAAATAATAACATATAATTAATTTATGGGCAAGAAAAATGATTAATTATATTACATCATAAAAAAGTAAGTAATTAACAATTACTTACTTTTTGCTTTTTCTACATTATCTAAATTAATAAATATTGCATATTCTTTGGCTTGTTTACTTATACCACTATCACTTTTATAGTCAAACACAGCTGCTTTAGCTGGGATTTTTTCTCCATTTTCCCCATCAAAATATTCTACTGAATACTCTGATATTATAACTGCTTTTATTTGAAGATTAGAATCTGTAGTTAATGCTTTACCATAAAATAATTCAAAATCTTCTGCTACATCTTTATCTACAGTTTTCATAGCACTATATTCTATTTCGTCATCATTTTCAAAATATACTGCAGCTACTAGGCCATTATTTTCTAAGGTCTCAGTATCTGGAATTTTAATTGTATCTCCTTCAAATTCAATTATATCTCCTGCTGAATAATCTTTAGATTCTTCATCTGATAAATTTATAACTTTTTGTCCATTACCTATCGTTACTTCAACACTTTCATCGACTGTTGGAGTTTCTACTTCTGTAGTTGGTGTATTAGGTTCTACTGGTGCAGTAGTTTTATCGCTTCCACATCCTGTAAGTGTTAATGTTCCTGTCATCCCTAAGATGGCAACTAATTTTTTTAAATTTAATTTCATTTTGTTTTCCCCTCTCTGAAATTGCCTTTACTATACACCCGGTAAAATATGTTGTCAAGCACTTTTTAACATTTTTTGACATTTTTTTGTGTAAAAATGTAATTAATTAGTGTTTTTTGTTGAAATATATAGGTTTTTGTACAAAAAAAGAGTATAATATATACTCAAGATGTACTATAAATTAGTACTTTTTTTCTATTTTAATATAATCTATATAGTAAGTATCATTATTAAATGTTGCTTTTTTAAGTGTGTTATTATCTTCTATAATTGATTGATAAGATACTATATTTATAGTTTTAATATATATTTCTTCTATACCACCACTAATTTGTATTAAAGATAAGTCTGAGTGTTCTAATAAATTATTAGTATATAATGGTTTATTTAATTTATGAACTTTAGTTTCATTATTAATAGTTATTTCTTTTTCATAACTGACTATTGTTACCAAACCATTTTCTTCTAGTATTTCTTCATTAGGTACTACTATTTCATTATTAGATACTTCTAATATATCTCCATCTACTAAATTATTTGTTTGTTCTTCATTTAATTCTTTTACTATTTGATTATTATTTAATAAATATACATCATTATATTTATCTGGATCATCATTAATTAATTCATTTACTACTACTTCTTTATTGCTATCTATTTTATAAGCAATAGCACTTGTGATTGAAGTTAATACTATCCCTCCAGTTAATAATAATGATATTAATTTCTTTTTTGTTTTTACTTTTGACATAAACCCCTCCGTTAAAGCTAAATTAATATAACTTATAATTTAATCATTGTCAACAAAAAAAGAGAAGTTTTATCTTCTCTTTTATTCTTTATTAGTTAATTTTCTTTTTTCTTCCATCATATATTCACTAACAACTGTTTCTATTTCATCTAATGCACCACGTTCTAAATTAGATAGAACAACATTTTCTTTAACTGTATCAATAATTACTTTTCCCCATACAAGTCCCATTTGGACTTTTAAATCGTTAAACATTTCTGGTGTAATAGATGTATAGAAATATCCAAATATTACTCTTTTAGTTGCGATAAGTATTCTTCTATCAGTTAATACTACCGCATTAGTACTCATAATATCAAATGGACTATCATTTTTTTGAGCTGCGAATGCAAATCTAACTTCTTCACCCGGATTAAGAAAACCTTCAATTACTTTTGCATGTTTTTTTAATCTCCAAGCGATAGTCATAGGAAATTTATTTTTAAATTCTAATAATTTACTATAAATATCTTGATTCATAAAAATCTCCTAACTTTATTTAATAATACCTGCCTCTTTAAAGAATGTTACATATTCTTCTTTAGTGGCATATCCTGAAAATTCATCTTTAACTTCTTTTCCATTAACAATTAATGTAAGAGGAGTTCCAAACTCTTCATCTAATCTATCTAAAGATTCCATAAACATAGTACCTTCTTCTTGAGTTAATTGGTCTAACTCAATATAGTTAATTTCGATACCATATTCTAATGCTATTTCATCTAATATTGGTTTAGTTTGACTACAGTATGAACATGTAGTTTGTGATAACATTACTACTTTATCACTTTCAGAATTAATAGCTGCTTCATATCCTGCGTAATCTAATTTATTTAAATTTTGAAATTCAGCCGGTAATACTTCATCTGTACTAATTAATCCTGAGTCTTGTAAGAATGTAAAGAATCCGTCACGAGCTACATAACCCATTTGACTATTAATTACTTCTCCATTTTGTAATATTAATACTTGTGGTGTTGAAGCAGTAGTATTATATAATGCCATTATATTATTTAAATCTGTTTCACTTAAAGTATCAGTATCTAAATAAGAATAATTTAAATCATATTTTTCTACCATTTCATTAAATACCGGATCAAATAGTTCACAGTATGAACAAGTTGCACTACCTATATATAACATATGAGGTTCTTCACTATTTAATAAGTCTTCATAACTTGCATAAGTTTCAGCCACATTTCCTTGTCCCATTAAACTACTAATTATTACTAATAAAGCAATCATAGCTCCAATAATACCAACAGTAATTAACTTCTTACTTTCTGTACTACTAACAACTTCATTACTTTTAACTTCAGCTACTGGAGATTCTACTTTCACTTCCTCCTTAACTACAGCTTTCTTAACTGTAGTTTTTTTAGGAGTAGTTTTTGGTTTAGAACCTTCAGTTTTAACTTCTGCTTTTTTTGCACTTGCTTTTTTAACTGGTGTAGTCTTCTTAGCTGTACTAGTTTTTTTTGCTGTACTTACTTTTTTAGTTGTACTTGTTTTTTTTGCAGCTGGTTTTTTAGCTGCTGCTTTTTTCTTTTCCTCTGCCATTTTTATTCCTACTTTCTATTTTCCACAACATTGTTTATATTTTTTACCACTACCACATGGACACTTATCATTTCTACCTACTTTATCTACACTTTTTTTAGTAGGTGTCTTTTTCACTTTAGATTTATCTTCTACAGCTACTCCTTTAATAACTTGTTCACGTTCCGTATTTTGTCTTATTTCAGCTTTTAATAAGAATGTGGTTATTTCTTTATCAATATTACTTAACATCTCATCAAATAATCTAAATCCTTCTACTGTATAAGCTCTAAGTGGATTTTCTTGAGCATAACCTCTAAGACCAATACCTTCTTTTAAATGTGATACTGAATTAATATGTTCCATCCAAAAAGTATCAATTACTTTAAGTGAAATAGTTTTTTCAAACTCATCTTTAATTTCTACAGGTATTTTAGTACCTCTTTCTTCATATAAAACTTTTAGCTTATCTACAATAAAATCTATTAATGCATCATGTTCTAAATCTTTAACATCATCGAAGGTAATTTTTTCATTAGATAACAAGGTATTTGTATATTCAACTATTTCTTCTAATGCTTTTTTATCTAATTTAGTATTATCTTCTATATAATGACTCTCTACTAAGTCTACTACTGTATTTTCAAAAGTATCTAATACAGTTTGATTAATATTTTCATCATCTAATATAGCATTTCTTTTTTTATAAATAATTTCTCTTTGTTTATTTATAACATCATCATATTGTAATAAAGTTTTTCTTATATCATAGTTATTACCTTCAACTCTTTTTTGAGCTGATTCAATTGATTTAGATATAAATTTAACTCTAATTGATGCATCCTCACTAAATCCTAAACTTGCTAGCATAGATTTTGCTCTATCAGTACCAAATCTAACCATTAAGTCATCTTCAAATGAAACACAAAATTGTGAAAATCCCGGATCTCCTTGACGACCTGCACGACCACGTAACTGATTATCTATTCTTCTAGATTCATGACGTTCAGTCCCTATAACACATAATCCACCAAGTTCACGTACTCCTTCACCTAATTTAATGTCAGTTCCACGTCCTGCCATATTAGTTGCGATAGTAACACTACCTTTTTCTCCTGCTTTTGCAATAATCTCAGCCTCACGAGCATGATTTTTAGCATTTAATACTTCATGTTTAATATTAGCTTTTTTCAAAGCTTGTGATATTTCTTCACTAGTTTCTACTCCAACAGTTCCAACTAATACTGGCTGTCCTAATTTTTGTCTATCTCTAATTTCATTAACTATAGCTTTATATTTACCTTTTCTAGTAGCAAAAATTAAATCTCCAAAATCTTCACGTTCAATAGGCTTATTAGTTGGAATAACTATAACATACATATTGTATATGTCACGGAATTCTTCTTCTTCTGTTTTAGCAGTACCTGTCATACCAGCAATTTTTTCATACATTCTAAATAAATTTTGAAACGTAATAGTTGCTAGTGTTTTACTTTCTTCATTAATATCTACATTTTCTTTTGCTTCTATCGCTTGATGTAACCCATCTGAAAAAGCACGTCCAATCATTAACCTTCCAGTAAACTGATCTACTATTACTACTTTACCATCATTAACAACATAATCTAAATCTAGTTTCATAGAATAATTAGCTCTAAGTGCTTGATTAATAAAATGTACTAATGTTGTATTTTTTAAATCATATAAGTTATCTAATTTAAAACTTTTCTCTGCTACTTCTATCCCTTTAGGATCTAACGTAACTTGTTTAGTTTTTTCATCATATACATAACCATTATTTTCTTTTAACTTCTTGGCAAATTTATCTGCATCTTTATATAAATTTGCAGATTTTTGATGACCACCAGATATAATTAAAGGTGTTCTAGCTTCATCAATCAATACTGAATCAACCTCATCAATTATACAAAAATTAAGTGGTCTTTGTACTCTATCCTTAGCTTTAACAACCATGTTATCACGTAAGTAATCAAATCCAATTTCATTATTAGTAGAATACATAATGTCTTTATTATACTCTTCCTTTTTAGCGCTAGCTGGCATACCACTTTGGTTACTACCTACTGTTAATCCTAAAAATCTATATATATTACCCATCCAGTGTGCATCACGTGTCGCTAAATATTCATTTACAGTTATTATATGTACACCTTTACCAGATAAAGCATTTAAATATGCTGGCATAGTAGAAGTTAATGTCTTACCTTCTCCTGTACGCATCTCCGCTATATTACCATAGTGAATTGCAAGTCCTCCAAGTATTTGAACAAAATAAGGTTTTTCTCCAATTACACGAAACGCAGCTTCTCTAGCTACTGCAAATGCTTCAACTTTAATATCTTCTAAAGATTCACCATTTTCTAGTCTCTCTTTAAATTCGTTAGTTTTATTTTTTAATTGCTCATCACTAAGTTCACTAATAGTTTCATCAAGTGCTATTACTTCATTAGCAATTTTTTTAAATTTCTCTAATTCTTTATATTCGTGATTAAAGATTTTATTTAAAAATCCCATCATATCATCCTTTCTTAAATTCTATCTATTATTTTATCAAAAATATAACTAAATTAATAGTAAAACTATTAAGTTAGATAAAAAAAGAGAGAAATTCTCTCTAATTAGTTTCAATAATTCCGTAATTCCCATCTTTTCTAAAATATAGAACAGAGAAATTACCGGTATTGATATCATTATAAATAAAAAATTCATGCCCTAAAAGTTCCATTTGAAGAATAGCTTCTTCTTCACTCATAGGTTTCATTTCAATAGTCTTTCTTTTTACTACTTTAACTTCTTCGTCAGTAGTATCTTCTGACGCAGGAACATTGATTTCAGCTATGAAATCTACTAGATCTATTTTATGATGTCTAGTATTTTTCTTAGTCTTAACTTTACGGATTTGTCTTTCTAATTTGTCACTTACTATATCAATAGCCGCTAAAACATCTTTATTTGTTTCCTCAGCTCTTAAAATAAACTTATTTGCTGGTATAGTAACTTCTACTGTATGGTTTTTACCTTTTTCTTTTATTAGTATATTTGCTGTTAACTCATCTGATTTTTTTAAGTATTTTTCTAACTTACCAATTTTTTCTTCAGCATAATTACTAATATTTTCAGTAATCTCCATATTTTTTTTTCTGATGTTAAATTTCATTTTCATCACATATCCTTCCTACAATCTCATTATAACATACTAATTGTGATAAATCCATTTCAGAATTATCGTAAATTATGTGAAAAAACAACTCTTATACTAGAGCTGTTTTTATTTCAACAACATTTTTAGCTTGTAAACCTTTATCAGTTCTAACAAGTTCAAATTCAACATATTGTCCTTCAACTAAAGTTTTATAACCATCAGTTAAAATTGCTGAATAATGTACAAAGATATCTTCGTGATTTTCATATTCAATAAAACCAAATCCTTTATCGTTGTTAAACCATTTTACTTTTCCTCGCATGATTCTCAAATCCCCCTTCTTTTTATTCATAAAACTCACTCCATTTCACTACCAACACGTTTTATTTTTCCCTCTTTGATGTTGTTGTGTTGGTAATTTGGATTATACTAGGCAACTTATTTATATTTAATTATTTTGTTTAAAATAACTTTAAATTTGTCTGAATTGATTTTCAAATATATTTGAACAAAAATTCATTCAGACAAAAAAAAGTATGTTTCAGACATCTTTTAAAAAACAAATTTTAAAAAAAGTTATTATGATTACGGTGGTAAAAGAATGAGAAAATTTTTAATTGATAAATTAATGAATAGTATTGAAAAAAATCATGAACAGGACAAACAAAAACTAGAAATTATTCGTTATGGTATAGAAACTATATACATATTAATTACTAAATTGTTTATAATCGGTGTAATAGCTTATCTTTTAAATATATTACCTGAGTTCATTATATTTACAGTAGTTTATAGCTTTATAAGAACAACATCATTTGGTTTACATGCCACAAAAAGTTGGATATGTTTAGTATTTTCTATTGGAATATTTCTATCAGCTCCATTTATTGCGAAATTTTACATAATTCCATTATATATAAAATTAATACTTGGAATATTATGTACTATACTAGTATATAAAAATGCCCCTGCTGATACTGAAAAAAGACCAATTATAGACATAAAATTAAGAAAACGTTATAAATATATTTCAACAATAATTGCAGTAATTATGTGTATGTCAAGTCTTACTATAACAGATACATTTACTTCTAATATATTTATTCTTGCATTAGTAACACAGACATTTATGATTTCTCCAGCTATATATAAAATATTTGGTTTAAAATATAATAATTATTTACAATATCAAAACGCTTAATAGTGGTTTAAATTAAATTTAAACATAAAAGAATAAGAAGGAGGAAATTACATGACAAAAGTTTTAGCATTTTTAGCAAGTGTAGGAACAGTAGCAGCTACAATAAGTACTTCTGCCAGTCCTATCGTTATTTTAGACGAACCAACTTGTCCACAATCTTTAATAAAATAATAGTTATAGTATGATTATTCATACTATTTTTAAATAGTAAAAAGTTAGATAAATTATATCTAACTTTTCTTAATCATCCCTTTAACTTTAATAGTTTGAGTGAAATATTTATCCGTGATTACAGTTTCATGAGTTATTCTTTTATTATTAGTTACAAGTTCTTTAACTAAAGACAGTCCAAAGCCTCTATCTTTACCTTTTGTTGAATACCCACTATCATATATATCACTAAAGTTTTTACTTTTAGTATAGGTATTCTTAACACTAATACAGAAGTCATTATTAAGTTTAAATAATTCAATCGATATAATTCTGTTTTCTATTGTTATAACTTCTTCAATCGCATTATCTAAAAATACTCCTAGTATTTTGCAAACATCTATCATTAAATCAGAATTAAATTTATTAAAATCAAAGTATTTCATATCTCTTGATATATTTAAGTTGTTTTTAATATTCTTTTTATCCATATGAATAATCTTTTGATATATAATCCCTTGTAATCCACCAGATGGAATTTTTTTTGTTCTTTTCAAATTAGATATATCAGCTAATTTATCAGTTCCTTGAAGAGATTTAATATAATCAAGTACTTCGCTAGTTTCACTTTTACTTTGAAGCATCAAATATATTGAATTTAATTGATTATTATTTTCATGACTATCACGGCGATGTTTATCTGCCACTATTTCATATTCATTTAAACTATTAATCAATGATTCATTTTCTACTTCATAAATTTTATTTTTAGTTTCTATAATTGCATTCTTATTTTTCTCTACTAAAATACGATAAAGTATAGTAGTAATTATAAACATCATTCCAATATTTAAAAAGATATATATAGAATAAGTTATCTCAACATAAATATTAACTATCATTATATTAAATAGCAACATTATTATAAAACTTAAAAATAATTTATAATCTCTCTTAACTTCTAGAACGAGATTATTTATAAAATCATAATATCTTTTTGTATAATTTGAATTAATTATTAAATACATTATTATATAAGACATTAAATTCAAAAATAACACTAGAGAGTGATTTTCTGATAAAACTAAAAAGGATATTTTAAAAATCCAACATATAAGCGATATATTCATTAATTCAATGAATATATTTAGTAATTGAAGTATCACAACAGCAAAAAACACTTGTATTTTATTACATTTTGTTATTTTTAACATACCAAAATACATTATAAAAAATGAAAATATTATACGCACGTATTCTATTATAAACAAGCTATTAAGATATATTAAAATTGTAACAAACCAAAACTTAATCCAATTGTTATTTTTATAAAAATCTACTGATTTATTTGTGATTTTTTCAATAATTACTTTTATTAAATATAATGAAAATGCAGAAAAAAATAATAAACTAATATAATTCATCATACTTCCACCACTTCTTTATAGGCATTTGAGACTAAG
>CAYJJT010000003.1:0-29648 GCA_964370575.1 uncultured Muribaculaceae bacterium
AACGCGAAGTATCAAATCACTGATTGGTATACTACAGACGCTTTATTCAATAACACTACGGGTACTCACAATATTGATAGTGTAAATCCTAACTTTATTGATAATACTCGTACAGTCAAAACATGGTCTCAAGCCAATATCGGTTCTGATGTCTATGAAGATATATTAGCATACTTTGAAGCTATGAACGGCTATGATTCAAATACAGCAACTCAATCAAAACCAATTATACAAGAGAGTATAGCAGATATGCACGCTTGGTTGTTTGAGGGCTATACACCTACCAATGAAGCTTTGGCAACTAGTGGAGAAGGTGGAACTTACATAGGTGCTGTTAAACCAAGTGGTACTCCAAGTGTAAAATCAATAGCTTCTATAAATGGCAACACATCGATAGAACTAGGACAAAACATTGTATACACAATCTCATTTGATGTAGCCCAACCTACAGACACTACATTAGTAGTAACAATTGATGGTGTTGATAGAAATGTAGTCATGTTAGCTAACAACACTAATGTTTCTACAACTTATCAACCTACTGTAGCTGATAGCGTTCTAGCAGCGATTAAGAGCACTGGTAGTTCAGATGTAAGTATTGGGAAAGGAAGTGTAACTACTCAAGTTGTAGATACTCCAGAACCACCAGAACCACCTACAACAGATAACGGAACAGTATATTGGAATGGCGTTAAAGTTGCCAGTATTATTGTTCAGAAGTAAGGAATAACTAAATGAAACACAACTATTAAAAAGAACATAATCCTATAAATTTATGTGATAAGTATGAGAAAAAATAAATTGAAACCACATGCATATAGTACATATCGTCGTTTAGAAACTTCTTACGAAATAGAAACAGCTCAATCTTTAGGAGCTATCCAAGAAGCTGTTAGAAATACTGCTTATGATATAGAAGAAATAAAAGATGAAATGCGAGAAGTACGAAGTTCTATAACTGAAGTACAAGACAGAATGCATAACATTAACAGCACTTCTCATTGTGAAAGAAATGCAGATAGTATTGAAACATTTATAAAAACACATAATGAAACTGTTATTGAAATGGAGAAGCTTAAACAACAGGTAAACCGTATTAGTACAGCGAAAGCAACTCAATCAGGATTTATCTCAGGAGTACAGTTTTCAACTGGTGCTGTAAGAACAGGTCTAATTTTTATCCTAATACTATTAGGGTACTTAGCAGGAGAGTATAATTTTATACAACATTTTATAACTCCTGTAACAAATTTAAAATAATTTTAAAAGGTAGAAACTGAAATGAAAGATAAAGAAAATAAAGTCCCTATGAATCAAAACTCTATAAACAATACAACAGATGAAGCTAACCCTAAGTTAGTAGAATTAGTAGCTAACCAACTAGCAGCTTTATCTAATAACTTGAAATGGCATGATATTATCATGGTTATATTAAGCTTTTTAATTGTGGCTAATATGGGATTAACATTTTACTCTATGTATCAAACTAAGAGAACAGCGGATACGGTAGAGAGTGAATCTGCATTTGTAAGAAAATATGTATGGGAGTTAAAACATGCTTTGAACTTACAATTTTCAGAAGAACGTACTAACTCTAAACAGGATAAATAATGGCTGTTAAACAAAGGTGTCCAAGTTGTAATACGTACTCTTTGAAATGTACTAAAACAATTCCTGTAGAACTTGGTACACACGAATTAGAATGTGTTAGGGTAAGCTATTGGAAGTGTTCTAAATGTAATGCTTATTACCATTTACATATTCCTATGGGGAAATTAACAAAAGTGAAATCTCCTAATTAGTATATCCATAGTCACCAATGGACTGACAAAAGTTAACAAATAGCTTAGACCTATTACATATGCATATGTGTAATAGGTTTTTTATTTATTAACTTTTAAAACATTGGAGATTTACAATGGGTGAATTTGCTAGTAAAGGTCTTGCTTTAGGTGTTGGAGTTCCAGCTCTTGCTTTAGCAGGTCTTAATACTTTGAACAATGGTTCTTTAGGTGGTATTTTAGGTGGTGGTAACCAAACTGCTTTACAAGCTGAAAATGCTCAACTTAAAGCAGAAAAGTATACTGACCATGCAGTACTTGATTTATATAAAGCTAACCAAGCTGAACTAGAAAAAAGAGATACAGTTATTACTGCTGCTCTTATCGAAGAAGGTAAGCAACAAGAACGTATCAATTGTTTAGTTAAAGACGTTACTCGTTTACAAGACGTTACAGCAGTGCAAAATGTTGAACTTGCTGATATTCGTGTACGTGAAGCTGAAACTAATGGTCGTATTAACATGGTTGCACAAGTATCTAAAGAACGTAATGAAGCTACTCGTATAGAGTTCATGAATGCTTTAGGTTGTGAAACTGAAGCTCGTAAAGTAGCTGACCAACGTATCTATGACTGGGCTTCTTGTACTTTCGTTGAAGGTAAAAAAGTAATTCCAGCAGAAGATATTTGTCCTTCTGTAGTAACATCTAGAGATGTTGTTAATTATTACCAAGCTGGTAATACAGCGCAAACACCATCAGCTACTGGTGGAACATGTTGTGTAAGTAATGCAATTTCTGGTTCTAGTTTAAACAAGAAGTAAGATGAAAGGAGCTTTTTATGAAAGTAGCAAAAACTGATGTACCAATGATTGTAGCAACATTTGTTGATTCTCATATCATTCCTAAAGCTTCAGGATGGCATAAGATAGCATTTGGAGCAGCTTCATTTGCATTCGCTAATAGAGTATCCACTCTCATTGATGACCCTTCTATAGTTCAAACTATGACTATGTTAGGAGTATTGGATGAAGACCATAACGTTGATATGGATTACTTTAGAGAAATGGCTTTAGCTTCTATTAATGTAACTAGTGGAAAAACTCCTCCTGTAATGGGTTATGTGTTTGATACTACTGACATAGAAAGCTTCTATACAGTTGCTAAACAATTTGCAATTTAAGGATATACTGATGCATAAATATACAGAATGGAAAACATCGACTATGGATGACGTAGTACGTGATGTACTTATGACTTTAAATTATATTAATAGTTACAAAGCAAGAGATAACAGCAAAGCTTATTCATCTTCTCAATTAGACGATGTTAAAGATTGTATGATTATCTTGCATACAGTAAAACATTTATCAGAAAATTCAACTATTGTTTCTGATTCAGCGGATATGATGAAGCATCATCATATGGGAATTAAGTAATAATTTAATACCTTAAGACAACTTTTGAGTAGGTGTAAAAACCTACTCTTTTTTTATGCTTGACAAACTAAATAGTTTTATAGTATATATACAAAAACAGGAAGTAATATGGATTGGTTAGTAAAACTATGTAGTGATGAAAATGGAGTCCCTAGCAGTAGTAGAGTAGTTTCTCTTTACTTAACCTTATGGGGTACACTTCATATGTCCCTATGCACATATCTAGGCATTGAATCTATTATATCAGGTACAGATATGGTATTACTACTTTCATGTTCTTATACTGCTACAGCAGTTAAAAAGCCTTTTGAGAATCCTAACCATTCCTATGGTAAACCTAAGAATCCTAACAATAGACCTACTAAGGATAAATATGCCAATTTTTAGTACATTAAAAGCAACTATATCGACATACTCTATAAAGATTATAGTAATCTTAGTAGGTATTGTAGTAGCTTTATCTTTTACTTTAAAGCATTATGTAGATGAATTAGCAGAGACAAAAGTACTGTATGAATTGTCTAAAGGAGAAATATCTTCTTTAAACAAAATAATAAAAGAGCAGAATAATGCTATTAAAGATATTAAGATTACTCAAGAGGATAAAGAAGAGTTAATTAAAACTGTTATTGAAATAGAAAATTCTTATGAAGATAAACAAGAAGAAATTTTAAATACTGTAGATGTAAATACTACAGAGTCTGAACAGTTAGAGATACTAACTAATATTCTAAAGGATTTTGCTAATGACAAATAAAGTTCTTATATTGTTTAGTTTGCTATTTATGTTATCCGCTGTAGGATGTTCTACAGAGCCTTTAGTTATTACAAAGTATGAGGAAGTGTATATCCCTGTAAAGACTGAACTAGAAGCTCCTGATAGACCTCCTTACTTGTATCAAGATACAGCTATAACATATGTACTAAAAATTTTAGAATATGCAGAAACTTTAGAAACAATTATTTATATACACAACATTGGAGTAGAAACTAATGCGTCAAATTAAAGAAATTATTTTACATTGTAGTGATACAAAACCTTTAGAGAGTGTCACCTTTGAAGTTATTAAAGAATGGCATACTCTTCCTGTAGAACAAAAAGGTAATGGATGGAATGATATAGGTTATCACCATGTTATTACTACAGATGGTTTTATTCACGACGGTAGAGAACATGCTACTATTGGTGCTCATTGTTATGGACATAATAAGCACTCTATTGGAGTATGTCTTGTAGGGGGTAGAATTGATGTCAGAACAGGTAAAGCTTTTGAAGCAGAACAATTTACTAGTTTAGCCAGATTAATTAGATATCTTTATAAAACTTATGGGGAACTACCTATTATAGGACACAATGAATATGATAAAGGTAAAACTTGTCCAGTATTCCATGTATCTGACTTTATTGTTGAATACCTTGTAGGATAATATACATGAAGAAAGATAAACGACCTCAAGAGATAGAAATCTCATTTGATTCTAATGCAGATAAGAACATTGCTAAATTAGTTGATTGGAATAATCCTCCTAAATTAAAAGATTTAAAAACTGATTTTAAAGATGCATGTCCTACTCACAATTTACATAAAGCTAAAGTCAATGAGTACTTAGATGTATTAGACGGTAGATTAAAGATTAAAACTAAAGAAGGTAGAAGTACTATTCAACCTAGAGTTGTTAGGAAACAAGCTGAATGGTTGTATGCTTCTTTAGAGTATGCTTTCTTATCTTCTCCTGACATTTATGACATCAACCCAGCTACTCATTTAGACGTAGAAGCTGCTAGACAAAATGCTATTGTTATCAATAAACAATTTAGAACTGATATCCCTAGAGTAGCTTTAGTAAATAAATTTACTAGAACTGCTGTAAATACAGGTACTGTAATTGTTAAGCTTAGTTGGGAGTCTGAATCTTATACATCTAGAGTTGAAGTAGAAGTTCCTATATATGCACAAACAGATGAAGAAGCTATGACATTTATTCAAGAGCTACTTCAAACAGGACAATTAGATGAAATGTCTGCACAAGCTCTTCTAGCTTCAGGAGAACCTATTCAAATAGGTACTTCTATAGAAGAAGAAGACCAAGAGATTCGTACAATTAATAGACCTGTAGTAGAAATTAAGGATAGTAGAAATATTATTATAGACCCTACTTGTGAAGGTGAAATTGAGAAGGCTAATTTCTTGATTGATATGTTTGTAACAGATTTATCTACCTTAAAGAAAGATGGTAGATATAAGAACTTAGATAAGATTAAACCTAGTGATATGTCTATGGTAGCTGAAGATATAGTATACCATGAAGACTTTAAAAACAGTAACACATTTGAATTTAAAGATGAACCTAGAAAGAAGTTCATAGCTTATGAATATTGGGGATATTGGGATATTAATGGTGATGGAATGGTTAAACCTATTGTAGCTACTTGGGTAGGTAATGTTATGATACGTTTAGAAGAGAATCCTTATCCTGATAAACAGATTCCTTATGTAATTACACAGTTTCTACCTCCATCCAGTAACTCTGCTATATATGGTGAAGCATTGGCAGAGTTACTAAAGGATAACCAAGACATTCTTGGTGCAGTAACAAGAGGTATAACAGATATATTAGGTTGTAGTGCTAATGGTCAAAGAGCTATTGCTAAAGGCATGTTAGACCCTATCAACCAAAAGAAATTTAATGAAGGTGAAGATTTTATGTTTACGCCTTTGATGCCTTTCAGTGAAGGGTATCATATGACTAAATACTCTGACATTCCTAATAGTGCTTTTGATATGATTATGTTTCAAAATAATGAAGCAGAAGCTCAATCAGGTGTTAAAGCATTTTCACAAGGTATAACTAGTGAAGCTTTAGGAAACTCTGTAGGTGGAATTAAGAGTGCTTTAGACGTAACTGCTAAAAGAGAACTAGGCATCTTACGTAGATTCTCTGAAGGTTTTCAGAAGATAGGTAGAAAGATTATTTCTATGAATAGTGTATTCCTATCTGATGAAGAAATTATCAGAATAGCGGATGAAGATGTAAAGATTAAACGTGATGATTTAGCAGGTAACTTTGACTTAGTGTTGACTATATCAACCGCTGAAGAAGATAATCAAGCTGCTAGTAACTTAGCCTTTTTACTTCAAACAGTAGGTAACACGTTTCCACTAGAGTTTACACAAATGATTTTATCTAGAATGGTAGAATTGTATAAACAACCAGACTTAGCAGAAGCTATTCGACAATACAAACCTCAACCAGACCCTTATATACAAGAAATGCAAGCTCTAGAATTAGAACATAAACGTGTACAGATTGAGAATGAAAGAGCTAAAGCAGTAGAAAATAATGCTGATGTAGGACTAAAACAAGCTAAGACACAACAAGCTTTAGCAGATGCTAACTTGAAGGCTACAATGAAAGACAAAGGTGACTTAGAGTATGTTAATGACGTAACTGGTACTTCACATGCCAGAAAACTTGCTGAGTTAGAAGCTAACAAAGCAGATACCCCTAAACCTTCTAACAATAACAGAATTTAAAGGATGGATTAAATTATGGAAAGACAATCAACACCAACATGGATGGGTAAATCAATTAACGAATTAACCCTTGAGGAACTTCAAGAGTATAAAAACTTCTTAAAGAAAACAGTCAATCGTAAAGATGCTTTAGTTCGTATGATGGAAACAACAGATTATAAAACAGTATATGACCAAGATTCTATGGATTTAGATAAACTTAATATTGTTTATATGCTAAGTAATCCTTCACAAGAACAGTCAGCTATTACGTTGCTTAAATTCTATGCTATGTATGATAAAGACATTAACATGATTATGGCTAGAGGTGCTGAATCAGAAGATATTCTATTCCAGTTAGAACAACTACAAGAACTTCATGATAACATTTAAAGTTGACTATATAAAGAATAGGATATATTATGAGTAATAAAGATATAACTTCAATGACAGAAGAAGAGTTATTTGCACTGTCAGATGAAGAATTCAATAGTTTGTTTCAGAAAGGTAATGCTTTAGATGGTACTCCTTCAGAAACTACAGAGGATACAGAAGACACAGAAGACACTTCTAATGAATCTGAGAATGATGAAGAAGATACAGGAACTACACCAGAGCTTGACGAAGACGAGAGTGAAGCAATCCAAGATGCTGAAGATGATGAAAACCCTGAAACAGATGATGAAGCTGTAGAAGATAAGAAATCTGATAAAGAATCTGTAATCGAGAAATCTAAATCTAAGTCTAAGTCTAAGGACACTCAAAAAGACAAAGATGAAGCTCAATCCGATGCAGATGATGAAGAAGATACTATCGACTACAAAAAACGTCATGAGGATGCTTTAAAGCCATTGAAAGCAAATGGTACAGAGTTTGAACCGAAGAGTATTGAAGAACTTCGTACATTGGCTCAGAAAGGCTTAAACTACAACAAGAAGATGGAAGCTATCAAGCCTCAAACAAGACTTGTACAATCTCTTAAAAATGCTTCAATAAGTGAAGATGATTTAAACTTATTGATTGACATTCATAAAGGTAACAAAGAAGCTATTAAAACAATTATTAAAAAGCATTCTTTAGACCCTTATGACATGAGTGTTGATAATATTAGCTACAATAACAATAGTCAAAACTTAGTGTCTACTAAGCAAGTAGACTTAGACCATGTAGTAGAAGAAATAAATCAATCAGAACATTACGATGACATTGTAAGAGTAATTAACAAGGAATGGGGAGATAGTAGTAAACAGTTATTGTTTAACAATCCTGAAAAGCTTAAAGGTTTGCATGAAGAAATGCAATTAGGTAGATTTAAAGAAATCAATGCTACAGTTATGAGAGAAGATTTCTTAGGTACACTTAAAAAACCACATCTTGAACGTTACATAGAATTAGTCACAGAAGCTCATAATAAAGCTAAGACTGCTCCTATAGAAACTACCAAGCCTGTAGTTAAACCTAAAGTCGTTGTAGACCCTACCGTTAACAAAAAAGGAGCATCACCTACTAAACAAGTGAGTAAGACTACTGTGAAGTCCACTCCTTCAGCAGAAGACTTATTCAATATGTCTGATGATGCCTTTAAAAACTTAAGACTTTAAAATTTTATAAGGATATATAATTATGTCAATGAACACTAATAAAGACCCAATGATGTACCACGAAGGTAATAATGCATCTATTGGCGATATGCAAATGAGAGAGTTTTATTGGAAACGTCAAGCTCTCTTAGAAATCGAAGATGAGAAGTTCTTCGGACAATTAGCTGATGTAACTACCATGCCTAAACATCACGGTAAGACCATTAGACAATATAACTATCTACCATTATTGGATGATAGAAATACCAACGACCAAGGTATTGATATGACTGGTGCTAATACTAAAGTAGCAGTTTCTATCGCTATCTTAGATAATAAGAATGCTCTTAAAACTGTTATGGGTCACGGTACTACTGAAGCACTAGCTACAGAAGCTGCTGAAGATTTAGCATTTAGATTCTTCAAGATTCTTGGAGTAGCTAAAACTGATTATGATACTACTGTAGCAGCTCTTGTAGCAGCAGGATGGACAATTTCTGTTTCTGAGGGTATGCCTGCTTACGGTAACTTATATGGTTCTTCTAAAGACGTAGGTTTCATTGGAGCTACATTCCCACAACTTACAGAAAACTCTGAACGTGTAAACCGTGTAGGTTATACTCGTAGGTCTATCGAAGGTACAATGGCTCAATTCGGTTTCTTCTATGAATATACTCAAGATTCTCTTGATTTCGATTCTGAAGATGACTTAATGATGCATATTCACCGTGAAACACTTCGTGGTGCTAATACCATTACTGAAGATATGCTTCAAATTGATTTGCTTAACTCAGCAGGTATTAACCTTTACGGCGGTTCTGCTACTTCTAATGCTACATTAGATGATACTTGTATACTTGATTACAATCTATTGTTCCAAGTAGATAGAATGCTTAATGACGTTAAATGTCCTAAGAATACTACTATTATTACTGGTTCTCGTATGGTTGATACTCGTACTATTGCAGCAGCTCGTTACTGCTACATTGGTGCAGAACTTAAAGGTACACTTCTTAAAATGACAGATGTACATGGTAATCCAGCATTTATTCCAACACATCAATACGGTGATGCTACAACCATCGCTAAAGGTGAAATTGGTTCTGTTGGTCATATTCGCTTCATCGAAGTACCACGTATGTTCCGTTGGGGTGGTGTAGGTGCTGCTGCTACTGATGCAGACTTCTACGCAACAGATGGTAAATATGATGTATTCCCTGCATTGATTGTAGGTTCTAAATCATTCACAACTATTGGTTTTGAGTCTGGTAATGCTAAAGCTTCTGGTAGTAAGTTCCAAATCTTACATAAAAAGCCAGGCATTGATACAGCTTCTAATCAGAGTCCGTATGGTAAATTAGGCTTCTATTCTATTCAATGGTGGTATGGCTTTATGGCTATTCGTCCTGAATGGATTGCAGTTCTTAAAGTAACAGCTCCAGTTAGCATTTAATTAACTTAAACTGTACTGGTGTTGAAATATACACCAGTACTTTTCTAAATATCTATGAGGTAGATAACATGGGATTTGAAAATTACACAATAGAGGAACTAAGAGCAGTAGCTAAAGAGCTAAATGTTACTTATAGTCCAAATAGTAAAGTAGAAACTTTACATGCAAAAGTGTCAGATGCTTGTGAAGATTATAATACAAGTATTGATACAGTTCTAGAAACTCTTAAAGCAAGAGAATCAATAAATGAAGGTAATTCTATGGAAAACGTAGATATTACTGTAGAAGCTACTAATATGGGTGAAGAACCTATTATTGATGAAGCTTATAAAGCTAAAGTAGCTAGTATTTCTTTAAAGAATGCTCCTGATATCCCTGATGAAAGACAGCATGAAGAAATGATTAGAGTACTTGTTACAGTAAATCAACCTAATCTAGCTACTAGAGAAGGTGACTTTATTATGGTAGGTAATGCTAAACGTCAATACAAGAAATATGTTGCATACAATAAACCTTGGCATATTCCTAAGATTATGTTGGAAGTAATGAAAGAAAAGACTTTCCTACAGTTTATTGAAGGTGATAAGACTAAAGGTGAAGTGTCTAAAACAACAGTTGCTCCTTTATATAGTATCACTGAACTAGGTGAAATGACTCCTGAAGAAAGAGAAGCAATAGTTCAAGAACAAGTATTACGAGGTAATAAATAATGAGTACTATTCCTGTAACAGCAACAATACTAAGTACATTTCCTGAGTTTACAAGTAATACTCAAATTGTAGCTAATCCAGATGCTACTAGTAATATTAAGTATATTGTTACAGGAGATGGTATATTTGATAAACTTATGCAAGTAGGCTCAATTCATTTAGACTCGTTAGTTAAAAACTATTCTCTTAAAACAGATGCTATTCCTGCATTACATATGAGGATATATGAAATGTCTTTACAAACAGCTATGCAGATGTGGTTACAGAAACCTATCTCAATAGCTCAAACAGCTTCTGAAGAAGCTAAGAAAGCATTATACGAAAGACAAGCTAAAGGTTTTGATGATGATGCTAAGATTAAGGTTCTAAACATCTCATTACAATCATGGGCATTAGCCTTCTCAGTAGCTAAAGATAACCCAAGTCTAACAATTCCAGACCCAATCACGAATACAGAGATTACAGAACTAACTAATAGCATACTGTCAAACTTACCTTAGTATAGAAAACAAAGAGTGTATATATGTAACAGTATATACACTTTTTTATAAAGGATAACCAATGGGTAGAGAAACTGATTTTTTAGTAGATACTGCTACATCTAGATTATTACTAGATGAAGATTCTACTATTACAATGAAAGATAAAGCATTAGTTCAAGGTATATTAAATCTTGTAAATAAATCTGTAGTTCCTAAAAACCTGTCAGATTTCTATTATGGAATGTATGATGGTAGTGTAGCAGAACTACAGAGTTTTCTTATGTATGGTAGACTAGACAACCCAGAAGGGTTACCTACACTTTATTCAGGCAATACTAACATAGACAATACACAAGTTATTGATTTACTAAAAAGTATCCATACAGAAGCTTCTGATGTAACTTTATCCTATGTAGACTATTCAGTAGCTAAAGGAAATTACGCTTACGTTCTTCCTGTATTAGAACATACTTTAGGATTTACTCCTACAAGTAATATAGGATATGTAATGATTAATGATTGGGTGTATAGAATTGCTGATTACGATTTTAGAGATATGGTAATTACCAGAGAAGTTTACAATTCTGCTGCATATACCTATGAAACTGTTGTTGAAACAAACTCCCCTGGTATCAACATTACTTTTAATCCTGTAGATACTTATGATGTAGTAGAAACTACTACAACAGATATCGTGGTAGAAGATACAATCAAAACAACTACTGTAACTGTAACACACACATATTCTTCAAATAATACTGATTTTATAGAAAATAAACTTATAAGTAGTGATACTACTTCTAGTACTATTCCAGCAGGTTCAGAAGAATCTAGAACTACTATAACTAGTGAAACTACATCTAGAACAGTATCCACACCTTCTGTAAAATCACTATTAGGTAGAAACCAATTCAATATAGTAGCAGGACATTATGATAGAAGTGGTAATTTTATTCCTCAAGCATTAGAAACAGATTCTAATCCTAACATTATAAATATTGTTAGGTACTCTGATATATGTTATCAGATACAGTATGCATTAATTGGAACTTCTACTCCTAAGACAGAACATAATTTTGTATATTTTCCTACTAGAGGACAATTAACTTTATACCCTACAAATTATGTAGTACAACCAAGTACACAATTACTTCCTGTACCTACAGCGCAATCCCAAGTAGAAGACTTATACCCTATATTTATTCTTAGACAAAATCATTTTGGATTGCAAGACTATAATGTAGCATCTAAAGAGATATCTTATACAGGCAGTGAATACCAAGTATGGGTACATAAACCTTCTTCGATTACAGAAGAAAGATACAACAAGATGTCTTATATTTTGGGTAGATTAGGATTGCCTTTAGATGATATACTTAATGCAATCTCTGAAAATCCTGATGAAAGATACATATCAGATGCTTTTATGGTATTAGGATTTTCTCCTTCAGATGAACAAGCTATTATACCTAAATTATTATACCTAACTCTAGACTTTTGGTATACATCTATACAGTTTACTCCTCATCAAAATCAATATACTTTGGGGTATGACTTTTTATGGCAAGATGGTAACTTCAATTCTAGAATAAAAGTAGAGTCTCTCACTAGAGCTGTTATACAAGGTAAAGTAACAACTGTTGGAGGGTATACTAAAGTAATACAAGAAAACTCTAGAACATATGAATCAGGTACAGATAGTGATGGGGATATTAAATATACTACAGAGTACTGGAAAGAGATATATGTATACTATCAAGAAACAGATGATTACTACATACAATTGTATGCTAAAAACTTAACTGTAGAAACAGATGTATATTCGTCTAGATTTGATTCTACTTTAGAAGAATTGCACGAAAATACTCTTATTCTTCCGTTATTACCACGAGTAGTAAATCAACTAGAAATGATGGAACAATATGATGCTTTAGAGGCTAGTCTTAGAATCATATTCTATACTGCTATCGCTTATACTTATTATGTTAAATGGTATGAAACAGGTGTTTTTAAAGCTATTATAACAGTTTTACAATTAACTATTGCAGTTATAGGCTTCGTTACAGGTCAGATTTGGTTAGGTGTATCTATTCTAGGGGGACTTATCACAACTGCGCTTATATCTGAGTTATCAGATATTAATTCTAAACTAGGTAAAATATTTAATATAGTAGTTCAAGCTATAAATGTTTTTGTTTCCGCTATGACATTAAATATAACTGGTCTTATAGCTACTTGTGCTGAATTAGTTTCTTTAGCGACTGATGTAACTTCTTTTTATCTGGATAGACAATATGAAGACTTATTAGAACAAAAACAAACATTTGAAGATTTCTATGCATCCAAACTGGAAGAGTTAAACGCTGTTAGTGAAAAGTATGCTACAGGCAGTAGTTTAATAGATTTAGACTTTTTGGTCAAACAAATCAATGAACCTGCTCAAACTTCATATACTTTTGATGAATACTACAATTTGACATTTAATACACTGACAAATTATGATTTGCTTTTTACAGGAAACTATAGTAGTATGGTAACAGATTTTCACACAAACAATTTAAGATTAAACAAAGGAATATAAGTATGTCAACAGTAAATCCAGCTTTTGAATTAGCTCAATTAGAAAGAAGTTTAGGACTAATTGATAGAGGACAAGCAGTAGCTTCAGGAGTACAATCAGGTATTGATTATAAAAATGCAACTGCTAATACTCCTACAGGTTTAGCTAAGTTTGGTAATGCTTTAAATGTAGGCTCTTCAGTTATGCAAGGTATATCAGGATTAGCTAATGCTTATACAGGATATAAAGCATTAGGATTAGCAGAAGACCAGTTTGAATTTGAAAAGAATTTAGCTAGAGCTAACTATACTAACTCTGCTATGGCTTATAATAATCAAGTACAATCTGCTGCTAATATGGCAGGACAATTAGGACGTGATACAAATGCTTCAGCAGCAGAACAAGCTGCATATGTACAAGGATTAATAGATAATTCTAAACAACATCAAGTTAGTACTTCTTTAGGAGCATAATATGTCATTAAAATGGAATCCTACCACAGTTAACTTTAATGCTAGTGGTAATACTCTAAATACTGCAAGTAATGCTTTTACTAGGTCTGCTGACGTGTTTCAGAATATTCAGTCTACTCTGAACGAACAAGCACAACGTACTATAGAAAATGATTTAGCATTGCAAAAACAAGCATTAGCAGAAAATTCTTTAGCAGAACAAGCTAGAGTGAATACTGCTAATATACAAAATGCTGAAGAACAATTAGAGTTAAGTAAACAAGCATATGCCTTAAATGATTTACGTTTTAAAGCACAAGAACAAGTAGCTACAGGCATAAGCTTAGGTAAAGACTTTTTTGAAAATAATGTACAATATGATGATAAAGGTATGATTACTAATGAAGATACTTTAATAAAAGGTTTATCTGGTATTGCTAACACTCAAGGTTTAGATACTCAAGATGTATTTAGTGCTTTCGACCTTGCAAGAAACAATCAGTCTGAATTAGCTGAAAACATAAGAGCTAATGAATTAGGTTATGCTAGATTAAAAGGTTCTGGTAGTGGTAACAGATACTCTGGAAGTAATGGTACATTTAATGGAGTACCTCTTAACACACTACAAGGTAGAGCTGAGATACAACAAAAGCTATCAGAACAGATTGATAACCCTAAAGCTGTAACAGGCATTACTAATGTAATAGAAAATTATGCTCCTGAAGCAGTAGCAGGTGGATTATTAGCAAATATGTCAGTAGATGATGTAGTGAATTTATTTACATCTAAAGGTACTGATTCAGGTGCAGGAGAACTTAAGTTTGATACAAAACTAGATAACTATTATCAAGATATGCCTCCATACAATCCAGATGCTCCTTATGAGTATAGTCCAATAGTAAATGAATTGTTATTAGATAGACAAACTAGAGGACAACCTTTAAATCGTAAACAACAATTATATTTACTGCATCAACATGGTGTAGATGGTAATAACTACAGTACTGCACAAATTTTAGATACAATGAATGTTATCTTAAAGGATGTTGCAGACCCTTCTCAATTACGTGAAATAACTTCTTTACCTACAGCGGTACTACGAGTATATGATAAAGAACATGGTACTAATTTAGCCAAACAAAGTACCAAGAACTTAACTCCTTCTGATACTTCTTTTACATCTCCTACTACCCCTTCTTTTATACTACCTAATAGTAGCTATACCCCATTCTCATAAGGAAACCATATGAACTTACCTGAAATCAAATTAGAAGAAAAAGCAGTAGCAGTTACTAGTGCTACAAGTAGTAAATTAGCAGACTTCAATGGATATGAAGACGCTAAAGTATTACAAGTACTAGATGGTGATACTGTAAAAGTACAGTATGCTAACGGTAATATTACTGATGTTAGATTAGCTACAGGTATGAAAGATTTCAGTATTGATACAACTGAAACCAATAAAGAATATATAGAAGGAAATGAAAACCCTTTTACTTTAGGCAATAATGTACAAACAGATATTGATTTAGTAGCATTCCTTACAGGTAAAGACGCTAAGTATGTTACTAAAGAAGACATGTACAACCATGCTAACTATTCTCAAAACGTACTAGCAAATCAAGTATCAGGATTATCAGGTGTTAAATTTGACAATACTATACAATACTCTCCTATAGATATTTCTAATGATGATGTTATTGTTAAGGTTAAATCTTTAGGGCAAGATAAGTATCAACGTACCTTAGGAGATATTATTAATCCTAATACACCTGATACTTCTATAGCTACATCTATACGTGATAATGCTATTATAAATACTAGACCTAATTTTAATACAAGTATAAAAATAGCTCAAATAACAGCAGATGACTCTGCTAGAAATAATAGAAATTTCTTATCTGATATAGGACAATTAGCTTCATCTGGTATTGCTCAATATGGAGCAGATGTAGTAGATGCTTTACTTCCTCAATCTATTGTAGATAATATAGATGCTAACCGTAGAAAGCAAGGTAAAGTAACAATACAAGAACTTACTAATTCAGAAACATCTGCTATAGCAGCAGATAGATTGTTAGGTATCAATCATACTGTACGTAGTGACATGGAACAAGAAATGTCACAAGGTTTAACGGAATTGAAGTCAGGTAATGTATTAGAAGGTCTTACTTTAATAGGTAAGAACTCTTTAAATATACTTGCTAGTAGTCCTGTACAGTCTATTGCTGTTACTGCTGCTTCTATGCTTAATCCTGTAGGAGCTTTAGCCTCATTATCTATTGGTGCATCAGCTTCTACATTTGATTCAATGGAAGAGTATGAAACTAATAACAATGGACAGAAGATGTCATTAGAAAGAACCTTAGGTACATTTGCAGGTAACTTAGGTCTAATGGCTGCTGAGTCTGTTTTAGTAGGGCAAGTTGGTAAATTAGTATTACCTGCTAAAGGTACTAAGTCTACTCTTTTTAGTCCTGTTATAGAATCTCTATCTGCTACTTCTGGAATACCTGCTAAGACTATTGCTTTAAATACTATTGAAGCTATTGTTAAAGGTTCTGTAGGTGAGTTCACTCAAGAGTTCACTGAAGGAGCATTTAATACCTTTATGAGTCAAGCTAGACAAGACCCAGAGAAGGTGCTTAGTTTCTTTGAAGTAGCTTTATCAGAAGAAAATTTAGATGGTGCTATCATAGGTGCTATTGTTGGTGGTACTCTGCCTACTGTTGGTGGTGTAGCGTCTGCCCCTATAAGATATAGACAAGAAGTACGTAAAGCGGTTAGTTCAGAAGCCTTAAATGCGTATACAGCAACAGGACAAGAAGCTAATTCTGAAGTTACTAATAACGCTGTAGCTAATTTAAATACAATTAGGAATAAGCCTGTTGTAACCTCTAAAGAAGAATTAGATGCTATTTTAGCTGAAATAGATGCTATTACCAATACTGAAGGTGTAAGTATTGGAGTTATCCAAGCTGCTGAAGTAGTTAAGACAGAACTTATGTTAGCTGCTAAGAATGCAGGATATACTCAAGTAAATAGAGATGCAGGTATTAGTGATGTAGATTTTGCTAAACGTGTTATAAGTCATTCAGACCCTAAACAAGTTAATGGAGAGAAAAACAGAACTGAAGTATTAAAGAACTTTGGCTTAGACGAAAAACAACGTAAGTACCTTACTGCATATGATGTAAGTCAAGATGTTAAAAACGGTAGTTCAGGTTACAATCATTACATTAGAACTATCAATACTATAACTCCTATTCTTAGTACTCTTAAAGCTAATAGTCCTGATAACCCTAATATAGAAAAGTTTAGTAAAGACTTATCTAAAGCTAAAACAGGTTTAGGTAGACTGTATACTAATCAATTAGGTAAATTACGTAGTGCTACTATCGCTATGAAGAAGCTTAGTGCTACAGAATTTCCTAATGTAAAGTTCAAGTATAATAACTCTAATTATGCATTTCATAAAAGTACTACTATAAAAGGACAAGGCTTAGTTGATATCATATTTGATGTTATTAACGACATAGCTACTATGGGTTCAGCTAATACAACTCTATTCGAAACTAATCCTTTAGAGTATATAGTACCTATTAAAGAGTTCTTAGACGCTTATGAAGCATTCTTAAAAGATTCTGGTGTACCTTTAGAAGATACAGATTCTATGGTTGATATATCTGCTGTTAGAGAATTAGTAGAAGGTGTACTTAAAAATGCATCAGAAAGCGATATAAAGGTATTTGAAACAAAAACAGACACTAAGTCTAAAACTACAGAAACTCCTAAAAAAACAGTATCTGAAGACGTTAAACAGGATACTGTAGAAGAACCTCCTTTACCAGAATTTAACTACTATGTTGAAGTAGATTCTTTAGGTAATGAATATGTTCCTGTAGCAGGTATAGACTTTGATGACACCATAGACATGTCAGAAGCCATTACAGAAGAGTTTGTACCAGATACTTATTATGATGAATTATCTGACCCTTCCTCTATTGAAGGTAACAATAGCTTTGGTAACACAACTCCTAACATTGTAGCTAAAGATGTAGATACTTCTGAGTATACTACTTTTATAGATGGTAAATCTGTACCTATTGCTTTATCTCCTAAGTCTAATATTAAATCTGATGCTTTAGAGTTTTTACATAAAATGTTAAAACGTATCTCTAAATCTAATACTAATCGTGCTACTAATACACAATTAGGTGTAGCTTTAGATAGTATTAGAGAGTATGTTCAAAATTATGATAAGAAATATAGAGATTTTCTGTTATACAATATATTAGATAGACAGAAAGCTAAGCATTCTTCTTTAACGTTAGCAGAAGAAAAAGTTTTAGAAACTTATGAAGCTAATAAGGATAAGTTATATAAAAGATATAACTATTTATTAGAGAAAACTAAAGATTATAGAAATAAGCCTTTAGAGTCTTTAACTATACCTGAAAATAATGCTGTAAGAGAATTACAGAATTTAAAAAGTTTAGAAAGATTAGGTAAACATTTTGGTAATATATTAGCTATAAACTACCAATTAAATGATACTATGACAGACCATAGACAAGCTCTTGAAGAAGAACAATCTTTAGTAAAGAAGCTAGAGTCTACCTCATTAAAACCTGACAGACGTATAGAACTTAAAGCTGAATTAAAAGATGTCAGAAATAGAATGAAGAAAAATAATTATCCTAAGACTATTATGCAATTAGAAAGACTTCTTACAAGTCAAATAGAAGCTTTGCCTAATATAGCTACAGAAAATATATATAATGGCTCATTAGGTACTAGTATCAAAGACACAGTATACAAAACAAGTACACAAACAGATAGTAAACCTAAATTTAATTTAGAAAGTGTTAGGGTTAGTAGAGGTGTTACTAATACTATGGGCTTTAATCAAGTTAAATCTAATAACAAGATTATGCTTCAAGTCAAGAAAGTACTCTCCACAGTTTTAGATATATCTGCTATTGGTACAAGAGTTAAGAATGATTCTCCAGCTTTAGGTTTATTATTTAATAGTACTATGGCTAATGTTATCAAACAAACAGGTTATGCTTTTGACTCATACATCAAGTCTAAGAATCCAGACAATTATGCTACATATGTTCAGAATAAAATGGATGATACTATGTCTTATGCTATAGGATATGGAGTATACCAATTCTTAACAGAGAATGCATCTATGTTCTTACCTACAGAAGAATCTGTAGAAAAGAGATTTAGTCTTGAAAATGCGTATACTCCAGATACAGCAGGTGTCTATATGGAGATATCTAAAGAATATGGCATGACTCGTTCATCTGTAGCTGATATTATTGGTAAGATTATATTCCAAAACTTAGGTTTAGAAAAGAATACAGAGTTTCAAGGATATGGAGATTATGAAGCGATAGTAAACAACTTAGGTAATATTGCTATATCATATGCTGAAGCAGAAGGTTTTCTTAAAGCTTCTACATATAAAGCAGATTTTTATATACAACATGATACCAACTTTGTAAGAATGTACAATGATAGTGATACATCTCCTTTTACTGATGCTAATAATGTACATGGTAAAGCTATGAATATTATTGAATTGAATCAAAGAACTGCTAAGATTCTAGAAGCCTTTGCAGAGAATACTTTACCTTTTACAACTATACCTATTGGTAATGTAGCTTTACCTAGAATTGTTCCTGCTAAACAAGTTACTAAAGCTAAGATACAGAAACGTACAGAGTTTAATGCAACAGAAGAACATGTTAGAGCATTAAATATATTACAAAGTAATAAGTACGTATTAAACACAGAAATGGTTCAGTTCGTTAAAGATAATATTGAATTGATTATGCAGTATATGAAGTATGAAATTGATTTATCTACTAAGACTTATGATGACATTAGAGGTATCATAGGTAGTAATGGCACTACTCAAACTATAGCAGGTTCTAATGGTATGATAGTTAAAGAGGTATTAGACTTAATTCAATTACTAGATAGCGATTATAATCAAGGTTTATACTTTATGTATTCTATCGTATCTAATGGTAGATATATTATGAATAGTACTACTGTTAATCCTAGTATCTTTAAAAAGTTACAGAGATGGTTATTAGTTACTGAAAATACCTTCTCAGATATCGATACAACAGACGATAATGTAATGAATGCCTTATACTTCGGGTTAGCTCAATCATTTGATTTAACGAAGTCTGATGACTTTATACAAGCATTTGGTAAACATATACTTACTGTACCTGCTAAACAATTAAGAGAGCAATTATTAAATGGTACTCTTATTGACAGTGAAATGGAAATTCCTAATTATGGTAAAGTAAAATTAAAGATGGAACAAATAGGTCAATTACTCACAGCTATACAAACAATAGGTAATTATCAGACTATGGTAGCTCAAGGTAATACTACATTTCAGAATACATTAGCTATAGAAGTTGACTCTGCTACATCAGGTTACTTTTTTAGAGTAATGCAATACCCAGAATCTTTTACTAAGACTAGCTTTAATTCTAGTGAAAGATTTGAACAATTGGCTAATAGAGTAGGTATTACTTTTTTAAACCCTGCTGATATGGATTTAGACCAACCGTTTGAGATACATGGTAAGAAAGCTCAAGAAGGTTTCTTAGATATGTATCAAAGTGTGTCTACAGAAATTGATTTAGTTCCTGTAGATTTTGCTTATGAACACATCTTAAGTAACTTGACAAAAGAACAATCAGCCAAAGCTATTAGTTGGTTAAACGAAAAAACTATACAAGATTGGTATGGTGCTTTAATTGATTTCTTACCTAAACCAGAAATGGTAGATGGTCAAATAGTAGTTCCTTCTGAACTTCGTAAGATGTTTAAGAGCCCTGTTATGGTATTTAACTATGGAGCAGGTAAAGAATCTGTTAAAAGAGGTTTAGCTACTACTATTCTTAATGGAGTTCTTTCTACTTATCTGAAAGCTTCTGATAAGATTAGAAACAAACAAGAACTTTCAGAATACGAAGTAGGTATTCTAGACTTTATGGTTAAACAAGTTACTCCTTATTTGGTAAACAAAGATATATCGTTACAAGAACAGTTGCAAACTACTCCATTGTATATGATTAAACTTAAACTAAATAATAAAGAAGTATCTTTAGATAAAGTATTCTTAGGTATATTTGGTAATACTTATGGTCAAGCAGCATGGGATGCTTTAGAAACACAGTTTAAGAATGTTATTCCTTATACTACTATAGTAAACTCTACACATGCTTTATTAGGTGATATATTTGTAGCACAATTTAATGCTGAAATACTTGCACTACAACAACGTCAAGAAGTTGTTACACAACAAGATGTAGACGCTATTATTGAAAAACTACTTCCTTATATACCTTCTATTCGTTTGCCTAGTAGTACTGACCTAAGAAGTAATGCTCCTATGATAAAAACAGGTAACACTAGAAACGGAGAAGTAACACAATCATACACTTATAAAGATGTTGATTATGTATCTTCTGCTAATACTTCTGTATCTGTTAGAGGATTTCATTCTACTACTTCTTATGCAGGAGCTGTAGGTACACACTACTTAGATGGTCTTACAATGACCAGAGTAATCAATATATTGAAAGATAATAATATTGCTTTTCTTCCAGTACATGATGCTTTAGTAGTATCTCCTCATACTTTAGCTACATCTTCATCTTCTTACAATAGAAGTGTATTTAATGTAAATACTGAAGTAGCTTTATTAAATGAAGCTTATGAAGCTTATCAGAGAACTATGGAACATGCTAAGAATACTAATCCTGAACTGTATGCTAAGCTACAAGATAAAGTCGTAGTCTTACCTAACACTATCAGAGCAATGATTGTAGAGTCATTGCAATCTGGAGAAGAGTTATACTCATTTGTATCTAATTTACAATCTGCTAAAAGAGGTAATAACATAACTATGACAGAGTTTGGTAAGATATTGGCTATTATGAATGAAAAGAATAATATTAATAGAAAAACATTCTTTGAGAACACTATTGTTGTAGGAAACTTAGATGGTACTCAAGGTACTGCTATTGTTAATATTCCTTATAAGAAGAATAATAGCTTTATTCACTCTAGAGTATCTTCTCTACGTAATAAGAAAGGTATATCAGGCAGATTAAAAAGTACTATTAATGATGAAATGGTTAATAGTTCATTAGGGTATAGTGGTTCAGACCCTGATTCTTTTATGAGTAACGAAGAACGTACTAAGTTAAATACTAGAGCTTTAACAGACAAGAATGCTAGATTAGAAATAGTAGATAAGTTAGAAGCTGTAGATACTAAGAAATCAGACCCTGAAACTTTACAATTGATTAAAGACTTCTTAACACATATGGATACATCATTCTTGTCAGATGTAGATGTATTTGTACAAATGTCTAATACAGCGTATAACCAAGGTTTAATTAATTTAAACAATGATATTATAATTGATTTACGCAGAGATGATGGAGATATTAGAACTCCTGTGTCTTATATAGATAAATCTGCTGTAGAAGTGTATGGTCACGAGATGGCTCATGCTATAGTAGATATGGTTATCTTTAATGATAAAGTATATGGTATGGAAACCGAAGTAAGACAGCTTAGAGAGCTACAGAAGTTAGCTTCTAAACATCTTACTGTTGAAGATTTACTTCCTCCTAACCCTACAGATTATGATATACAAAGAGCTACAGCTTTACTAAAATACATGTTTGCAGGTGATAGAGGTTTAGCTGAATTTGCAGCTCATGCCATGACTAATGTAAATGTACGCAAGAAACTAAATACAATACAGTTAGTGAAAGAACCAACTAAGATGACTTTAATAGATAAGGTTGTTAAGTTAATTAAAAAAATAGCTGATGTATTTAGTGGTAGAAGTAAAATAGGGACTCTAATGCCTACTGTGATGGGAGTAGCTGAAGGTGTTAGACCAATTAAGCAAGACTTAACTGTATTGCATGGTATTGATAGATTAACTTCTAGAATGTCTAGAGCAAATAGACAAGCTACTAATGAATTACAGAAGAAAGCTAAAGCATTAGGTTCTATGTTTAAGATGGTATCTAAAACTTTACAGAAAGGTAACGATAAACTTAGTCCTATGGTTAAGTTTGCTTTAAACTGGTATGATAGGTTAGGTTTAAAAGCTCCTAAGCTAGCTTCTAATCCAACTAATTTAGACTATGCTAAGTACTTTACACAATTCTTAGCAGCAGTTATGTTTAGTGAAAATACTAGAGCTAAAATACCCACTGTACTAAACTTCTTAGATTTGTTTAATGTTATTACTCCTACAGGTACTATTCAAACTATCTTTAGAGATTTTACTGATAACACTCAAGAAGAAAATGAATTAGAAGCATTAGGGTTACTTAGAGAAAGTATAGATAATAATGCTAGACATCTAGAAGCTGTAATACGTGATTCTCTATATGAAGCTTTTGAAGTAGATTTAACAGATGAGCAAACAACAGCTTTAACCCAAGCGTTACTATATACAGATATCACTGCTTTGACTACTAACGTAACAGAGTTAAAAGAATTGTTTAGTAGTCCTGAAGAAGTGCAGATACGAATTGAAGGAGTTCTACAAGAAATTCATAATATATTAGATGCAAGTACTACAGAAGATTTTGATAGAGATTATAGTATTAATATGATTACAGGTCATTCTTATATGTTATCTAAATATATGATGACAGGTAGAGGTAACGAAGCTGTAAGAGTAAATAGCTCTGCTATCGCTATTGCTTTAGAAGAACAAGGAGCTATTCCTGATACAATGTTAAAAGGTAATTATGTTCCTAACTTAATTACAAAACAAATTGATATATTAACTACATTGTATGCTGTTCAACAAATAGAACAAACTGATATTGATTCTATACTTTCATTAAATGATAATGGATTACAACGTTTCTTAGATGCTCATAAAACATACAGTGAAGAAGCTAGACACTTTGACTACCTAGATGACTCACAGATACAAAAAGGGTATCATAAATTACTTACTAATACAGATTACCATACTACTGTAGCGTATAGACACCAAGAAGCTGAAATGCAGAAATTAGGATATGTAATGGTAAGACCATTAGATATTAAGACTAATGATGCAGAATATGATGGTTATATTTATGCAGTATATAAATCACCATTATCACCTACAATATCTAGAGATAGCTCTATCTTTGCTTTAATAGGTGAATCTAATGCTGATGCTATAGTTCCTTCAGTATTATTCTCATCAGGAGATGTAGAATTGTACAGAAGTAGACGTAATTCTTCTACCTCTGAACTGGGCTTAGATGTATTTCTGCATAGAGCATCTAGAATAGCAGATTCTATTGATAGATACATAGCTGAAAATGGTATCAATGGTTTAGATGAGTATATTGCAGAACGTACTATCGGATATACTAGAATAAATTATACACCTCCTATTAGAGATGATTCAGACGGAGATGAAGCTATTGAGTTCATTCAAGACTATAAAATTATGTTATCTCATACAGAACAAAAACAGTTACTTGATAAGGATACCAATGGTATTACATTATTGAGTAGACAGTATGGTTCTGCATTAGCTAAATTAGAAGGACAAAGACATAATGAAGAAGTGTTAAGATTGTTATTAGAACATGCTGAGTCATTTCAAAAAGCTGATAAAATGCAAGCTTCATATGATTGGACACAACTTACATCTGCATCTGATGACCCTGTAGTAAAAGAAGCTTATAGATTATTACCAGATAATATTAAAGCTTATATAGGTAACTTAGAGAATCCTCCTTTAATGGTACGTAGAGATGCTTTATTAATGCTTTTAGGAGTTCCTCAAGGAAGTTTAGCTAGAGATATTAAACTCATCAAAAATAAAGCTCCTAGAGTCTTTAAACGTATAATAGAAATGGCTGAAACAATACAAAGATTTGTAGCATCTATGATGAAACTAATATTGTATTTAGAACCCCTATGGTTCTTATAGGTAATATAATTAGTAATATTGCTACTATGGTTATGTCTGGTTACGGATTCTTTGATGTATTTCGTAGAAAGTTAAAAGCTGCTAGAGATTTAAGAGATTACTTAAATAAGAAAAGAGAACTTAGTGATTTAGAATTCTTAAATAGAATTAATCAGGCTACAGTATCTCAACAAAACACTATCGAAGTATTAAAACAATCTATTATAAACAACCCTATACATCCTTTAATGGAAGCTGGTATGTATCAATCTATTATTGAAGATATGAAAGAATCTGATAGAACTACTGGTGGTAGAGTAGGTAAAATATTAAAGAATAAGATTAATAAACCTATGCCTAGTTGGTTTGTAACATTTGTTAAGAACTTGTATATGGTAGAAGGTACTCCATTCTTTGATTTTATGCATATGACTACACAGTATAGTGATTTTGTAGCAAGAGTAGCTAACTATGATTTGATTATGGAAGATGCTCCTAAAGCTAAAAACTTTAAGTATGAATCTGCTTTCAAAAAAGCACATGAAAATTATGAAAGAAATGCTAGATACCAAGTATTATCTACTTATGTTAACTATAGCAAACCTTCTAGTAAATTAGAACAATATATGAATGACATGGGATTGATAATTTTTACTAAATTCTTTAAACGTACACAATCTGTAATCAAAAGAATGCTTACAGACAAACCTTTAACTTCTGCTATATTTCTAGCAGGACAATTCTTAGTAATGGATACGGAAGATATTACAGAACAACATTGGTTAGTTAAAAATTATGGAGCTATGATTAAATCTCCTATGGAGATATACATGGATGCCTTTATGCCAACTGCTGTTGAAGTTGTATTAGACAGTATCTAGTAATTAAATTTAAAAGCCTACTTATTTCTAAGTAGGCTTTATTTTTATTGATAGAACTTTCTATTATTTCTTAAAGGACAATCTTTAGGACTAGTTTGAATATCCTTATGGAATAGTTCTACTAACTTAACTGCAAATCCTAAGCTTCTACAACACCAATGTTTTATTTTAATTGTAGTACCTCTAATACCATGTACATAATAAGGACATGATTTACATTTAGGTATGTTACTCATCATCTAACTCACTTACGTAATCTAGCATACACTCCATTGAACAAAACAAAGGGTTAATTTCTCTGAAATCGTCATATAATGGTTGTGCTATTTCTAGTACATTTATACTAGAACATTGTTCACATTCAAACATATTTTCTTCATCGTACTCTTGCATAATTTAGTCCTCTACTAAATGTATATCACATTTACATTTACCAGTATTTGAATCATATGACCAATGGTCTTTAGGATTTAAGTCAAAGAATTCATCATAAGCTTGTTCTTCTGCTTCTTCAACGTTTACAGCATCTACCCTAATTGTACAAGGGTCTAGATAAATGGTTACATCATATTCAGGCATAGTAAGTTCCTTTTGATTAAAATAAAATAGGTAAGGATTTCTCCTTACCTAAATGATTAGTCAAGGTCAAATACATTATCAGATTGAGCTGATGTCATTGAAGGTGCTGAATCTTTGTTACCAGATGCTTGTCTTTTCTTCCAAGCAGTAACAATAGCTTCATTAGTACCATCTCTGTATACATTCTTAAAGCCTTTCTCAACTTCTTTATCAAATTGAGCACCTTTCTCTAATTCAGTATTTACAACTTCAGTAGCACAAGCTTTATCTTCTGTACGGAATACATTAGTAATAACTTTGTTTTCTTTAATGTTGCCTTGATAGTTTGAATAAGACATGATTATTCTTAAAGTTACAGGTAAATCTGTTAGATACGTCAATACAGGAACTTTCTTAGTATTCTTACCAATCACTACATTCATTTCTGTAGGTTCGGTAGGATTATCAATACCTAGAACAATCATTAGATTATTAAAGATATCTGCTTGGAAGTGTGGAGCACCATTGTTCATGTCTAAACGAATAGCTTGGAAGATATATACATCAGAACCATTGTAATTAACTTTCATGTTAATTGTTCTAGCTCCTTGTGGATTAACTTCTACCCACACTGCTTTTAAGATGACATCATACATGCCACCTTCAAAGATGTTAGAACCTCCAGAACCACTATTGGTACTTTCAAGTACTTTCGCATCTTTACTTACGGTAAAAAAACTCATATTTATTTCTCCTTTAATATGAATAATTATCAGAATTCTCATCTGAAGTATTATTGATTAAATCAATATACTCTTGTAGACTGAATTCCTCTACAGGTTGTTTATCAGGCAAAGAATCAATAAGAGTTCTACTTAAACCGTAGTTTCTATGATATACATGTCTAGTGTTATTCTTACTTTCAATAAAGATTGAATAATCTACAGTAGATAAGAATCCACCTATCTTAGCAAATTCACCTTTACTTACTTCTTCGAATAAGCCAGTATCTCCATTGTATATAGCATGAGTAATTAAAATTACATTCATACCTCTAGACTCTAACATTGCAATCATAGCATTAAAATCATTGATTTCTTTGTTTAGATTAGAATACACATTAAAACCTGAAAACCATGTATTACAAGAATTCAACAATTCAGTTTGAATCCTACTTACAGTATCAAATACTACTGTATCAGGATATTTACCATTTCTTTCCTTAAACACTTTTAAACCATCTTTTACTTGGTCTAACAATGTTTCTTTTACAGGTTGTCCTTCTACATAAGGAATAACACTAGAAACAGTGTCAAAAGGTTGTAGATTTCTATGAGGTAATTGGAATACAAGTGGAAATTTCTTTCCATCTCTAGAAAATACAAATATATCAGAAGTACTTTCTTTTAGAGATTTTAGTAGTGTAGTTTTACCACTAGCAGGTAATCCTGCAACTAGTATTTTAGCCATATAATTCTCCTTTAAGGCAATGTAAATTTTACAGCTTTCGCTCTATCTAATTTCAATGAATATGCTTTAAACACAATATAGTCTAACTCAGGATGTTTTTTAATAAAAAGTATTGTATCTTTTACTAGTTGGATAGTATTTTCAATATAAAACCAATCATCTGCTGTTATTTTATGACGTACTTTATATGTCCTTGGAGGAATAGTTTTAGTAGGTCTAACAGTATATATAATAGTTAGATATTTAATATCATATCCATATAGCCTTTTCAATGTGTAAGCATAACTCATTAACTGAAGCATATGGTCATATGGAATATCTTCTAAATTGGAAGGTTTTTTAGATACATTTTTATAATCAACTACATCTTCTTTATTTAATAATAAATCAGTTGTACCTCTTATATAAATACCATCTCCTAAATCCAATGTTAGAGGTATTTCACATTCAATAGAAGAGGTACTAGAATCTTCTATCAAAGGATATATGAATTCATTTAATGTGATTTCTGACATCATTGGATACAAACTTAAGATTAAAGACTTGTCTAAATCTAATTGTGTGTTTGCTAAAGCATATTCATTCAAATCATCTTCTATATGCGAATACTCTACTTCTTTGTTTAACAGAGTCATCTCATAGATATAATGTAAGATTGTGCCTAGAACTCTACCATCATCTCCTTTATAAAGCTTGTTACTTTTCCTTTTAGCATTTAACATATTTTCTTCATACCATGTCTTAGGCATTTTAAAAAATAAGTTTAATTGACTAGGACTAATAACATATTCACAATCCTCAGGAGTTGCTGGAGGAGAGTATATAAACATATTATCTTTCATTATGTAATCTCTTATTATGGAATTTGTAAGTGATATCTTTAAAAGCACTTACAGGTTCTTTGTGAATATTCCTATAGAATAATTTTTGATTAGTAGAAGGACTATCAAGTCCTCCTACTGCTTTGATATAACTACCAACCTTTATATAACTAAGGTTTTGCAATAGTGTCAAATGGGTTTTAATCATTGAATACATTGTTTGCCCTGTATAAAGAGAAGCTTTTAAATCTAAACTTTTTACAAGGTTTATAAGTGTAAGTAATGTTTCTTTATCCCATTCTCCTCCCATAAATAATACATTAGTTATATGCTTGTGTTGTGCAATTATATCTTGTAATTGTAATACTGTAAGAGGAATTCCTAGATTATCATCCCAAAGTTCTTTAGAATGACAATCAGGACATCCTACATTACACCCAGTTATAGTAAATGCAAGACTTATCTCATCAGGTATTTCTAATAAAGTTACATAGCATCCATCATACTTGAGCATGATATCTTCTAATATTTTCTTCTTTACGTCTGTCAGAAGAAAAATCTTTAACTTTTTTCAAATAGCCTATTACTCTTGTCATGTGAGATATGTCTTTACTACCACATTTACTACATTCATATTTAGTAGACTTATCAATATATTTGCAATCTTCACAATGTGTTACTTTCACATTAAAGCAAAAGTATTCACACCCTTCAATACATGCAGTATCAATGAGTTTACTAAAACCTTCTTTAGAAGGGTATCCCTCTAAGTTCATATGCAGTGCACTACCACCATCACAGAATGTCATAGCACCTTTACCGTGAAGAATAATCTTATCAGTAATACTGATTGATTCATCTTCTGGTCTATACATATAACTATTATAAACTTCACTTCTTACAGGTAGTTTATCTTTCTTATCCCATTTAGCAAACTTAACACCTAAGTTTTCAGC
>CAYJJT010000003.1:29748-32852 GCA_964370575.1 uncultured Muribaculaceae bacterium
AGGGACAAATTCTGTATTAAACTTACAGTTATACAGCTTAGCAGCTTCTCTATTACATTCACTAATAGTTTTAAGAATATCCGATACAAATGATTTATATTTATCATTATTATTAGGTTCTAATCCAAACAATTCTGCCATTTCAACAATACCATTTACTCCGATAGTAAGGAATTGTTTATCCATGTCAATAAATCCTTGGTCATATACAGGAAGTAATCCTGCTCCTTGATAATCTTTAAATAATGCTTTAAATGCTACTTGAAACTTATAGATATCTTGTAAGAATACTTTAATATGGTCAAATAAACTACCTTCTTTAACTGTAGTCATCCAATTATAAGCTAATCTAAACATATTAATTGTAATTACATTTAGTGAACCTGTCATAACTCCTCCAGCTCCTAAAGAGTAACTAAAGTCATTTATCTGGTCACTAATATCATTTTTAAGTCTACAACATGAACTTAAAGCTGAAGCTCTATCAGATGTATAAACAAAGAATGCATTACCTTCTGATAGTTCTGTAGTGATGAAATCTTTGAATTCTGTATCCTTCAAAGTAGTTCCATCGTTTAAACAAGCTGCTGTTACCACTGGGAAAGTAAGAACAGCTTTAGACCTTTCTTTATTGAACCAAGACATAAAGAACTTTTGCAAATTATGTACTGACTCATAAGAAGGTTGTGTATGGTCTGGAAAATAGAAATTTCCAAACATACTATTGAAGTATTCCTTGTCATAAATACTCCAGTTCACAAAACATGATTGGAATCCTCTAGCAGCAGCTGGTTGATTAATTGCATAAACTACTTGTTGTAGTTCTTGTGTAATGAGTTCTGGATGAGTACTTAAATAATCATCTCCATAATCTTTACGTGCAAAATAATCAAAGAACATTAAGTATTCACAGGTAGCTACTGCTCCTGCAAATTGTGATGCAATAGCAAATACAAGATTTACATATCCACCATTATAGCTACTTAAATGTTTAGGTGCTTTAGAGTCTCCACCAAAGTCTTGTAACCCATTCAATAAGAATGGATACATACTAATTGAAACGCAATAAGGATATAAAGAAGTTTCATCATGCGTATAAATACTATGGGATTCTAACAAACTAGTATACTTACATGCTGTTTCTTCATCAAACATTTCAGTTAATTTATCTGTTATTAAACTTCTATTAATTTGTATGTTAAAGTCTTTATGTAATTCTGCTGACATTGTAGCAATATTTTTAGTAGATACATTTGCATTAGCATCTAATTTACTGCCATCAGCACTATTAGCACTATTAACATAGTCCTTAATTTCCTGTTTCTTACGTTCAATTTGGTTAGGAGTTAATCTTATCATTAATTTACTCCTGTACTGCCAAAACCGTTAGAACCTCTATCGGATTCATCCAATTCAGTAACTTCTACGATATTTAAATCATATACTCTTTGAACATCTAATTGAGCAATTCTATCACCATGATGGACAGTATAATCTTCGTCAGTAAAGTTATAAACCATAGCTTTAACTTCACCTCTGTATCCGTAGTCTACAGTTCCTGTTTTAACATCAAAACCTTTAGAGGTTAATCCACTTCTACCTAGTACTTTAATTTGATAGTACTTATGAGGCAGTTGTATAGCTATACCTAATGGAATTGTTGCTTTACCCATAGCAGGTACAACTAAAGGCTCATCTAAGCAAGCATATGCATCATAACAAGCATCATCTTCTTTAGCTTTCATTGGCAGTATAGCTGAAGGATGCATAAGCTTAATAAGCATTGTTTCAGGCATTCAGTTAATCTCCTTTCAATTCATTTATAGTGTTATTAATTTCCTCTAAAGAAGCATTATTGCTAATACCTTTTAGAGTATACCAATTTAATATATGTGGTAAATTATTTTGTACAATAAATATATCTCTTTGTATTGCAGCTTCTTTAGCTGTATCAAAATATTTATATAAAACATTTTTACCGTTATACACAATACTTGCTATATACTTATTTCCTTTTTTATGAACACCTCTGTACCCTGATTTATTTTTTACAGACAAAAGTTGTTTATTATAATGCTGTATCTCTAAAGGTACAATTCTACAATTTTCTGGAGAATAATCTTTATTATTATCAATTCTATCTATTGTAAAGTTAGTATTTCTTATAGCTTTTTCTTTATACCCATTATCATAAGCCCAAGATATAAAATTTTCAGCTATTAACCATTCTTGACATACTGTAATTCCTCTTGCTCCATAGCTACTATATCTACTATTTCTAGGATTATAACATCTGGCTTTCATATTACACCATACGTTATAGATTTTTTTATATCCATGTCCATGTGTAATTTTAGCACAACTGCTACAGAATTCTGTAGTTTGTATAGCATCTGCTCTACGTTCTTTTTCTATTCCACATTTCATACATTTCCATAAAGCCATTGGTCTATTTTTACCATTTATGTTTTTAGGGTTAAGTAATTTAATTTTTATCATTTGCTCTACTCCATATTTAATAAGATTGGGTAAGGTTATACTTTTTCTTTTAACTTGTCAAGTATTAATTGTATATCCTTAGTAGAAGCATTATTCTCTAAACTTTTAAGATTATACCAGTTCGTACCTATTTCTGCTGAAGCTTCATTATGTACTATTTGATTCTCAATAAAGTCAGTAAGCATTATAGGTATTATAGTATCATTTAACCATTTAATTAGGTTAACGTCTTCTTTAACTATAAAATAAATACTATCATAAATAGTGGAGATTACCTTTATATCTTCTTGTAGATTATTCGCATCTATAATATGATGCATTTTATTTATTGTTAATAATGTTAGAATACTCCAGAATTGACTACATGCATTAAATATAGTTCTTATTTCTTTAGAAGCATTCTTTGTATATAAATAACAACCTAAACCTAAATGTATCTTACCTTTTCTATTAGCAGTAGGTAATACGTACTGTTCTCTAAATTGAGTAATATTAGGATATAAATTGTTATGATAATTGTTAAATATCTCTTCTGCTACTTCAAGTGTTACCTTTAATTGAGATGCTACTTTAGGAGGATAAGCTCCATAGTTTAAACCAAATGT
>CAYJJT010000003.1:32862-44187 GCA_964370575.1 uncultured Muribaculaceae bacterium
GTAACACTCTTACTTTTTGTTCTAATAGCTTTAAGTATCTTATTGCCATTTTCAACTTCTTGAAAGAATCTACGTAAATAGTCATTTACTTCTTCTCCTTCTTGTATAGGCAATTCAGCTACTACTTCATCATGAAAATATCCAAATGCATTTAAACAATGTCCGTCAATATTTTCATTAAAGATGTTACATTTGTTTACATCTTTAGATAAATTAGCTATAACTCTATCTTCTAAAGCTTGGAAATCTACTGTATATATTATATACCCTTTAGGAGCTATCAGACACTCTTTAAAAGGCTTTGTAAAGATATTCCTATTGGAAGGCATATTAAGCATATTAGGGCTATTAGAAGTTAATCTGAACGTTTTAGCACCAAACAAATTAAGATTACTATAAAGTACTCCATCAATAGAATACTCATAGAAGTTCTTTACAAAGTTATTTCGTATAATAGAAGCATTACTTTCTGCTAAGAATATTTCTATCATATCACGTAGCATTCTATCGTGTATAACTTCAGGAGCATCACTATCTTCGGTATCTTCTAATCTAAGATTAGTTTCAATTTGGAGTCTTATAAGCTCATCTCTATTTATTTGCATTGCTCCACCTTTAGTAAGATTCTCTGTTTCTAATCCTAAGAACTTAAACAGTTTATTCTTTTGTAAATGTGAACCAATATTGAATTCTAATGTAGCTTCTAATTTATCTTTATATCTATCTATACATGTAGATTTTAGAGCATTAAATGCATCTGCTTTTATTTTAGCAAGTTCTATCATACCTTGTTTAATTAAAGGGTCTTCAGGAGATATAGTCTTATTCAAAATATCTTCAATAAAGCTAGACATAATGATTTGATTTAATAACTTTAAATCTTTAATAGTAAAAGAATTAGACATATAGTTAGTATGTCCTTTAAGTCTTAAGTAGTTATTAACAACACAAGTTCTATGTTCTATTTTAGATATATCAAAAGGTTTGATAAAATCTTCGATAGATTTAAACTTCCCTTCTACCTCTGTAGCTTTCTTAGTTAGTAACGAATCATGTTCTAATCTTAAGAATTCTTTGATGAATGGAATTTTATGTATTTCATATTTGTTGTTTTCAATTACTTTAGTAACTATTTTATCTAATTCTTTTACTTTATCCATGTCTAAAGGAATACCATTAGACATGATTCGTAATACATCAGGAATCAAATGTCGTACTACGTTTTCATAAAAGTATTCTTTAGATGGATTTTCATCTCTAGGATTTCTTACAGGAAGTAAGTCATGTGGTGAATATGGTGTCATTATGAATTATCATCCTCTGTGTTATAACTAGTAAAGAATCCAAAATTCTCTGGGTTTGAAGCAGCTTCTTGTACACGATTAACTCTATTAGTGATATAACCCATCATATCTAGAAAATCTCTATCAGATACAGAGTTAAGTAAAGGACTTACTTCTCTACTATCCAGTAATGGTATATATTGCCTAGTTCTTTCTGAGTTATGCATTACATGAACTGCTTCTCTGATACGCCCATAAGGGTTTTCAAGTGTCGCCTCAGGAGAAGGGTTTATAAAATTGCTTAAACGTGCATTACGTTCAGTTCCTATATTTCTAGCATAACTTTTAGAATGGATAATATCAGTAGAAGCTAATACAATATAACTAAAATGTGCCTTATCTCGAAGAAATTGTCCTAGTTGAGTCAGTATTTTATAATCTAAAGATTTATCATCTCCTGTAGCACAAAATTGAACATTGTATAAATGTGTAATTAAAATTTTAAGTATTTCATGAGATAGAGGTAAAACCACATAACGTAAACTATGCAGTCTAACACCATTGTATATTTTATACAAAAAATTATATAAAAAATTAGCTGTTTCATGCATATGTTCAAATTGAAGTCGTACAAATTGATAGCTAGTGTTTAACATAACTTTAGCTATATTTACTGGAGATATAAACTCCGTATGACCTGTATCCATCGTTTGTATAGCATATGTATTATAAGCATTTGCTTGTGTAAATAAATTATTTCTAGGTATAGCGGATTCTAATAAATAAATATTAGGAATAGCAGATGGTCTATGAGTATATTTTTCAAATTTTCTGAAACCATTTATATCTAAATTTGCTAAAGTTTCTATATATGACATATGTTCAATAGTACTTAAACATTGTGAAGTATTAATACTCATTCTATTTTCCTTTTATAGCCTCTTGAATTAATTCATCTAGATAGAATGTTGCACAAGCATCTGTACCTGCGTATAATAATACATCTTCATCATACATATGTTTTAAGTTAAATTTAGATGTATCTGCTAGTGCCCATGCTCCATAGTATCTACCCATTAAACCTTTCAAATCTGTTTTACTTAGAAAACTATTAGCATTGTTTTTTAAGCATTTAGAATATAGATGAGTATCTACTATGTTTTTTGGTAATTTTTTAGTATGATAAAGAATATGTTTACCATCAAATATAAAGTTATGCCATAATTGTACTTTATCAGTAGTAGTCAAGAAATGATATATTAGTTTCTTCATAGGCTCAGAATCGCATATAAGAACTCTAGAATCAGTTCTTGACCAAGCTACTGATAAATGTGTTATAGTCGTTAAACTAGGGTGTGCTAATGCAGTAGCATTAATTTGTTGTTCATTATCTTCATCCATATATTCAGATAATAATTGTAAATGTATCTTTTCTTTATCTGTTATTTTATTTGCAGTTTCAAAGTCAGCAGCAAATCTTGAAGGTAATTCAGATAACCATTGATGAGCTGTATAAGTAGATGATGTAGCTTCATAATTAACTTTTATAATATCATCTAACATATATTTACTCCTATGTAATGTTTCCCTTAAAGAATCTACCACTTATATTATCATTTAAAAATAGTTCATTTTCTAATACTTCTAGTATAAATTGATGTTTAACTTCTAAGTAAGTTAATTGTCTTTTACTGATAGCAATATCAATAATTTCTTTTTTAACAGGTACTTTATCAGTTACTAATTTACTAGAGCTATTATACTTTTTCCAATTAGATTCTTTTATAAGTTGTTCTAAAGGGGTTCTTTTTCTATCAATGTTTTTGTGTATAATTATTGAATTTTCATTTCTTAGTTTACCGTTTTTTAGCATAGGAAGTACAGAATAGGTATACAGATTCTTTTTACCTATATATGCTGTACCGTCATCATATGTTATACAATATATGAATCCGTAAGCATTGTCGGGTAATTGGTCTACAGAAGTTATTTCTTGTTCTTTATATATCCAATTCATTTGTACTCCTATGTAGTAAACCAAGAAGGTATTCGGTTTAAAATTGTGTGATTAAGTTTTTCATCATCCATCGGGTATTCCCAAAAATCATTAATTTCTTTAAGCAGTTCTCTTACATAGGTTTCATCTGCACCTAATTCTATTGCAGTTTTACCAGCCCATACTAACTTACGTCTACCTTGACTTAATGGAGCATAAAAAGCTTGTTTAAATGTTTCAAATTTATTATTTAATAACTCGTTTTGTTTTGCTTTATCTGATATCTTTACGGGAGAAGTATTGTATACTTTATTCATAGTTCTGTCAAGTATTGGTTTAACTTCTAAAGGAATACCATCTAATGTTGATAGCATAGTATCTTTACTATCTGCATAAGAATAGTATATTTGAGATTTACCTAAATCATCAGCATTAATGCCTAATTCTTTTGCAACTTCTTTTAAAAATATTTTCCAATGATTTTTATGAACATCAATTTCACTGTCTAATTCGATAATGACTCTATATTTAAAAGCATTATCAGGATTAGAAGTTCTAACAATATAATGATTTATATCTAGTAATTGTTCATGTGTTTCTTCACTTGTACTAAATGTATTGTCTACATCGAGTATAAGCCATTTACAACCACTAATAATATTATCATTACTTCTGACACCATCTTTAAATATAAATGATGTATATGCGGTATCATGTTTAAGTAAATCACCTAGTTTATCAAATGTACATTGAACATGTTTAAATCCATCTGCACATTTTGTACTACGTTGTTCTTTAGTTCCTGATAGACTCTTATAAGATACATCTATTTGTGTAACTTTGACTATTTGTTGAAACTTGACTGTATCATTATCCAAAGCATATATACCCTCATTGTCATATGATGTACATAATTGAACCAGTTCTTTAATCTTTACAGTAGGATTACCTTTCATTGGTATATATCCTAACTTACGTAGATTGTGTAAGCTAATCTCTGCTTTATTATCTACCATGATACTTCTAACATAATCAGAGAATACTTCGTAAGGCTCTTTAATAAGCTCTTTTTCAAAAGATAGTAAATCATTACTTAATAACTCTGTATACTCTATACCTGCTTTAAAATGCTCTACACGGATAACTGACGAATTATCTAATAAAGCTAATGCTCCAGCAAGTTTTAAAGCTTTCCATTGCATATGTGCTCTTGATATTTGAGTCATTGGGTGAATACCATTCAATTCTTCAGCTAATTCAAGGTTACGTTCATGATATAGAATATATACATCTCTAACAGCATCATCTACTTCTAAGTATGTACCTATTTTATGAGCTAAATCTTTAGCAATTTGTTCTAAAGTACCTATTACTTTATTTCTAAATTCAGTAGCAGTATCTTCTCTTTTTCGAGCAGCTTCAATATATTGTGCAGTAGTTTCATATGATTCTACAGGCATATCTTCATTAACAAAGTTAAAGAAACTTCTTCTAGCTAATTTAGAACTAAATTCAGTTTTAAATTTACGTTTAGTATTTTCATCAAATAATATATTTGCTTGACTACCTATCAACATAGCAGAACATGGCATATTTTTAATAACACCACTCTGTCTAGTTCTATCTTTTAGTATCTTAACATCTTTATTGCCTTCATCATATAATTCAGCAATAGCTTTAATACAATCAATTACAGCAGGGTTAGAAGATAATTCAGCTCCTATTTCTCCTGAATACATGTAACCAGAACCAATAGGAGAATTCTGCAAATCTTCTAAATGTTGTAAGAATCCTTCCATTGTAGAAATCCCTACAATAAGCGGATTGATAGGATTTAAGTACTGTTTGAAGTTCTCAAATAAATGAGGATTTTCTATTCCTGCGTTAGTAGCAGCTTCTATAGCTTTAGATTCATTAAATCTTTTTCTATTTATTTCAATAATGTTATACGCTTTAGAGAAACATTTTCTAGCAGCAGTTACAGAGCTATCTTTACTAGCTCCTGATTTAGCTATACAAAAGGTTATAGCATTGATAGGAATCAAACTGTTATTCCAATGTTTAATGGGTATCTTAAAGCTACTAGTAAATCTAATAACTTCTGACACAGCTATAGCTAATTTCATTCTAAAAGGAATAGTATCACTTGGTATACTTCTAGCTATATCTAGTAATATTTCAGGTAAGTTATCCCTGAATACTCCTAGTCTTTGTAGTTCTTGTTCTAAGACTGACATAGTAAATCCTTAAGAGTTTAATATTAATTGATTTTTTGCTCTACTTAGAGCAACGTAATACAAGTTTAAATCTTGTTCACAGTGTTTAAGTTTTTCTTTATATAAAGAGTAAGGCATTGTTTCTTTATCTTTTAATAAATTTTTATAAGATGCAGAAGCATCAAATATCAAGTGTTTTAAGTCTTTATTAATAATAGCAGTGGATTGTTCTAAGCCTTTAAAACTATGAACTGTACTTACTATTGTATTTTTATCTTTAGGTCTAGACTTTATTTCTTTTATTAAAGTACTTAGATTAATGCCTTTACTCTGGAGATGTGTCAATAATACTATAGCAGATGATGCATCATTCAATCCTTTATTTCTAAAGTATTGTTGAGCAGATTCTTGTGAAGCAAAATCTCTAGTCCACATAGCGTATTCATCAACTAAATATTTGTATTCAGTAGATACTGGTCTATAGCAAACTATATCATTCATTATCATTGGAAATTCAGCAATAGAGTCAATATCCCTAGTTAAAGAAAAGTTAACACCTTTTTCAATTAAGTTAGCCATACTAAGTAAAGCTGATTGATTATTGACACTTAGGTATACTTTTCCTTCTTTAGCAGGAATATTGGAAACGTGTTTACTACCTCTAAATTTAAAATTACTATGAAAATACTCCTGTCCATATTCTTCAATCTTTTTACCAATAGCTTCAGAGCATCTAAAAGATTTAGTAAGATGTAAAGGAATAGTTTCTTCATCTAGTTCGTTAAATCCATTTATGGTATTCATAAATGAATATATGTTTTGATGTTTATCTCCTAGAATTATCTTCTTTGGAGAGTTTAATAATTTAAAAATTTCTAATGACACTGCTGTAGTATCTTGACATTCGTCTAAAATAATTAAGTCAAATGTTGGCTTAATTGTTTTAGTAACTAATAGAAAATGGAATATTTTCAATATAGCGTTGTATGTTGTATAAGAGGATTTACCCTTTAATAGATTACTTACATACTTTACCATAATTAAACGTAATCTTTCTGTAAATATAGTACAATAAGGACAATTAAAGAAATCATCTATTTTAGTATATTTAGAAAGAAAATAGTTATTGATATTATCAATTAAGAGTTGCTTATCTGCATATGATAAGAATTCTTTAATGTCAGAATAGGTCATATTCTTTACATTGTTTAAATTCCTATGAGGATAGAACTTCACAGCTAAACTATGCATAGTTTTAGCGTCTATTAGTCCTAACATCTTAGCCCCACTTTCATGAACAATACTTCTGTTAAAAGCTGTATAAATACCTTTAGTAGGTCTTAGTGCTTTAACTATTTCTGTAGCAGTAGTTGTTTTACCACTTCCAGCTACAGCATTTACTGTAATTATTGTATTTGTACTTTTATTACTTTTAGCAATCTCTATTATTTGGGATTGTTCCTCTGTTAACATCTATTTTCCTTTAACTACGCATTAAGTGCAGCTTTTACAGTAGGAGATGCTTTAATTTTAAGTCTTCGTTGACTAGGTAAAGCTACAGTTTCTTGTGTTGTGAAATTGTAACATTTTTTAGCATCGTAAGTTTTTACACTTACAGTACCAATATTGCCAATATAGATTTTACCTGTTTCATATAAGGCATCTAGCTGTACGTCACTAATAGCTTCGTATACAGCTTTAACGTCTTTCTTAGTCATATTTAACTTAGAAGCTACGCTATCGATTAGTTCAAGTTTTGTCATGTAGTTGACTCCATCTTTTCAGTTTGTGTTTCATTAAAAATAAATAAGTCATTAATACCTATATCATTTTTAATGTAATCTAGCAGTACTCCTAGATTCCAAATAGCATGACCAATATGTAATTGGTTACTTTCTTCATCTGTAGCAGGATTGTTACTACTAATAAAGGTATGATTTGATAAATGCCTACAAGCACTACCTAATGGCATAGACCATAACATACCTTTTTTCCAATTATGTCTATCATACTTATGAGCACCAAAACTACAGATATGACCTAATATATCTAGTAATTCTTTCAATTTATCATTGAATATATCTTCAGAAGCATCTGACTTAGAAAGTAGACAATATTGTAAATATTCTCCAACACTTCTTTCAATCAAATATTCTATATCAGATATAGACACTTGTTTAAGTTCTTGAATAGCCATATATTCAACCAGCAAAGGAATTGAAGGCTCTTCTGTCCAATCTTTTATATTACCGTTTTTATAAGACAATATCAATTTAATTAGACAGAGAGGAATCAATTCTAGCATTGGTTTACCAGCATTAAACCTAAGAGCTTTAGGTGATAACCCTTTAGAAAATCTTGCTCCAACGTAATTACTTGCGTTCATAACGTTGTCCACAAGGTTTAGCTTCTTTACACTTATCAGTTACACAAGCAGGAGCACATAAAGCGTATCCTGAAGGATAAACCTCTTTAATACAATCAACCATTTTATGAAATAGTTCATTGATTTCAGATTGCGCTCTTAAACATGTACGTAATTGACTTTGTTCAATAAAAGCTCTTAGATTTGTAGACATAATAATAGATGTTTTTCTACAGCTTGGGAGCTTACCTCTTGCTACCTCAGATTTAAAACCTTTGGCTAACATTATTTGGTAAGTTCCAATGTCGGTTAACATCGAACTTATATAAATTATAGCAATAGATTTATCTTCCAATACTTCTGGAGGTATAACAAAATACTTTTGCAGTATTGGAATTAGATTTAAAATATCTTCCATAGTTTTATATGAATTCATATCCATATTTTCTAGTTCAGGTATTTCAAACTTAGTATATCTTTCGCTTAATTGACTATAAGAAGCTATTCTATGTCTTACTAGCTGATGAGTCATATCCCTTGTAACACCTTCAATCAAGAACGTTAATGGAAGGTGTTCTACAACGGATAAATGGTTAGACTTCAATGCATGTTGCAAGTTACTTTGTTTAGGATTGTCTATTTGTCCTACACAGATAGCAGAAGCTTTATGTGCAATAGATTCATCGCTAAATGACCCTAATAAAGTAACTTCCATAATTATGCGTTTTCAGGTCTAACAGATACACGAATACCATGTACTACTACTTCAATAGCACCTTGGGCATCAGTTGGCATGGTAGCTACAGCAGCAACTACAGGAGCAGGAGCTAAGATAGTACCATTATCTTTAAGTTTTTGTACAGCGATTTCTGCATAAGACTTAAAGCCTTTTAAGAATGTAGCAGTACGTCTTGCTGTATTAGCAGTCATAGCGTTATCAGGATAATCGCTAATTCTAAAGCAAGAAGATTTACCGTTAGTAATGTTTTTAGACACTACTGCACCATTAGAAATTGTAATGTAACTGACTGGTCTGTCTTCACAGTACAAGATTCCAGCAAAACCTTCACCAGTTGAAGGATTGAAAGCAGGTAGACCACAAGGTACATAACTGTCTTTCTTTAAAGAGTATAAACTAAAATTCATATTATTTCTCCTATGAATAAGTTACACAGCTTGTTGTGTTTCAACAGCTGTAGTTAAAGGGTTGTCTTCAATTGTATTAATTTCAGTGAAATCAATACTATCATCATCCATTGGTATATCTTCATTCAGAGTAGTAGAAGTCAATGTATTAGAAGCATAAGATTCTTCTAGTGAAGCTAATGCATCTAATTCATCGATATACTCTGTTAAAGGGTCATAATAAGGTGTTTTAAATACAGGATTACCATCATACATAGCACCACAATTCATACAGTATATAGGGTTTTCCATCACTTTATATTCTTCCATTTGACCAGATAAGTATTTAACTGTAACTGCTAAACCATAGCCTTTACTTCCACAAGCTACACAATCTTCTCTATATTTATCAGGAGTTAAATATTTAGAATTGTAGTATGATGACGTAGAGGAAGTTTTAGTAGTGGTAGTTACATTAGACTTAGCGGTAGATTTCTGACTATAATTCCCATAACCATAACCACCATAGCCATATCCATAACCATTTTCATAGGTATATTTTACAGGTTCAGGTGGAACATAGTTAGGCATATATCTTTCGTGATTGGAGTTACTAAACTTCAAATCATCAATATCACACCATGTACCAGATAAATGGAAAATACCTTTTTTACCTGAAATGGTAATTGTTCTATTACCAGAGGTTTCTTTATCTAGCCATTTGGTAATTTCTTCAGAAGTAGTTTCATCTTCTTCTAACTTATCGTATAGTTTAGCCATAACAAATTCTTGAGTATCAGAAATCTGTTTACTTCCAAAACCACTTAAAATACCATTATGAATAAATACTTCATTAGTAAACATTTCAAGTTTATCTAACATTTTTAAATCCGTAGAAATTGGAAATGGATGAGTCTTTTGAGGGTTAACACCGCCATGAGTAGCTATTCTGAAATGTAGAATAAGTAAATCATCATCTGTAGGTTTTCTATCTTCAAGGGCTTGTTTAAACTCTTCAAGAGTCATTAAACCTTTTCTAAGGTATCCTACTTCCTCATTACGTCTTAAATGGTAGAATCCTCCACCATCTTTATTGGCTTTCCAACAAGCATCGATAATGTCTTCAGATGGTGTTGGTTTTTTAGGTGCTGAACATACTATAACACACATAATTTTTCTCCTATTGTAGTAATCCTTTCATAACATAAAGGATATTTTTCTTTGTTTTCAGTTAGGTAATCATAATACTCTCTTAAAAGAGGATTAGTATTTCTGAAAGAACCTAATTTTTCGTGTAATGAATTTATATAGCCCATAGAGTATCCTTTATAATCTGCTTTAAGCACTGTATTAAAATAATGTTCAATAAATGCCTTTGTAGAATGAGTAGCCTCTAAACACGCTATAATATAATCATATTAGCATACACCATCATATAAACGATATTCGATAGTAGATAACCCTGTACCAAAATTTAAAGCACAATACCTACCACTAAAGCCAATATTTACCATTTCATGTATATTATTGCAGGTATACAATTTAGCATATTGAGGATTATCTCTACCAGCAAAGTCTATCCATAAATTTCTATTTCCATAAATTAAAGTTTGCAATAGTATATGATGTCTATCTTCAAAACCTGCTTTAGATATATGAATATGTAGTCCTTGTCTTCTTCTAGCTGTAGATACACAAGGAGCAATATTATCTATAAATGATTTTAAGAATGGATTTTCTTTATAGTATGCAAGAGTACATGGATGAGAAATAAACTCTAATCCTGTACTAATAGAACCATCTCTACTAGCCCATAAGTTACTTGTATTTTCATTGATTACATGATGTACTACAGGAACTAAACTCTCATTTAGTTCTAATTCTAACTCTATACCCATAAAGGATTTTTCAGTAGCTTCTTGTACAGCTTCAGTTTTATTAAATTGCAAAGTAGGTCTATCATGGTAACCTCGTACATTGCGTAAAGTTCTATACGATGTCATATCAGGAGTAATTCTAAAGACTGCTTCCTTACGTATAGAAGTACTACAGTGGTTACATATAACTTTAATAGTATCAGTATTTAAGAATTTTTCATTTCTACCAGAATCGTATGTTTTAGAACATATGCTACATTCGTATATTCTACCATTAGAACTTTCAAAACAGTTATCACAAATGTATATTTCACTGCCTGATATAAAATGAGAAGTACTTTTAGCTTTTCTATGTAAGATATGACATATGTCACAATAAAAATACTTTTCAGTATTAACATTTGTTATATCTTCTATAGAATCAATTCCTAGACATGTTGCACAAATATATCTAGTTTCATAC
>CAYJJT010000003.1:44197-44663 GCA_964370575.1 uncultured Muribaculaceae bacterium
CTTTCATTTTTTACATAATGGAATATCATCTACACAATGGAAAGGTTCATTACAATGCTCACATTCAGCTTGTGATATATCTTCTGGAGGGTCTATATATCCTTGAGAAACTAGAAAGTCCATTAAATCTGTACTTATGTTTCCTTCTCTATCATACAAACTTACTCTATTCAAATAGTTACTATATTTAATTATCATAGGTAATCTCTTTAATTGATTTATTTAATAAAGATAAAACTGTTTTATCTTTTATAGTTTTTGGTACAATCTTATTTCTTGAAAGAATCTGAAAACTTGTAATATCTGTTATTTCTGCTTCTTCTACAGTTTTATCGTGTAGAAAATACCTAACAGCTATACTAAAATCCATTTCAAGGGATTTATTAGAAACATCTATTAATACAACTTCAACATCAAGCCATTTTGAAGTCACTATATCAACAATCTTAGAATCTTCATGCATTAA
>CAYJJT010000004.1:0-40089 GCA_964370575.1 uncultured Muribaculaceae bacterium
ATTTTTCTTGATTTTATATTATGGCTGGCGTAAAACAACTGTTACTCTAAGTAGTGATATGTTAGTCTATAATCGTGATACATTAAATAAAAAGAAAATCTCTATTAGTTTAAAAAATATATCTTCAGTAGATTTAGAAATAAATATTTTAGATCGTATTTTTGGTACATCAAAAGTTAAAATAAATACTGATACATTAACTAGTGCTGATAAGAATGATTTATTAATTGTATTGAAAAGAGATAAAGCAAAAAAGTTTAAGGAAGATATTTTATCTTTTATAAAAGATGAGAAACAAATTGAAAAAGAAAGTGATATAGAAGTAAATGTTACTAAAAAATATGATTTAGAACTAGACTTTTTAGGTGTTTTGAAATATGATTTATATAATATTTCCGTAATTGCACTTTTATTTTCTATTGGTTTTTTTATAAGTATAGTTATTGGAACCTCAAATTCTCCAGGAACATCTATTTTATTTTTATTTATAATTATAGTTCCAATTATTTATGGATTTATAGTTAAAGCAGTTAGATTAGTAGATTTTAAAGTTAAGAGAGATAATGATAATATTTATTTAAGTTATGGATTGTTTACTAAAAACAAATATACGATTCCTGTAAAAAGGATAAATGGAGTTATAGTTAAACAACCATTAATCGCAAGAGTATTTAAAAAATATTCAGTAGAACTTATTAATATTGGAATGACTGGTGAAAGTGTTACTGCGCCTATTTTGATTCCGATGGTAAGTAGAGAAGAAATGGATAAATATTTAAAAATATTACTTCCTGAAGTAAATTTTCCAGATGACTTTATTAAACAACCAAAATCAAGTATGATTTTAAATAGTATTTTATATATAGTTTTTGTACTAATAATAGGGTTAATTTATCCAAATATATTCTTGATTATAGGATTAATTATTTTTTCTGTAATCATGATTGTATTAAATTATCAAACTAATTATTTAAATATAGGTAAAAATAGTATTTGCATAACTAGTGGTTATTTTACTAAAAGAACCGTAGTTGTTAAATATAATAAAATACAAAATATAGTTTATACAGAAAATGTATTATCTAATAAATTTAATTTACAAAAGTTTGAAATAAATATTTTAGCAAGTTCAATGTTAATTAATCATAGAAGTGGTTATTATAATAAAAAATATTTAGAAAAAATAAAAATATAAAGACTTGTTAGTCTTTTTATTTTTCAATATATATTAATTTACAAATATTAATAAATTTGATACTATAAATGTATAGTAGGTGATAATATGAGTACTTCAAAAAAAGAGTGTATTATAGAATTTTTAAAGAGTCCAGTAAAAATATGTTTGTTAATATTATTAATAATTTTAACTTATGTAGGGATTAGAATAGGACAAACTAATTATTTATTTTATAATTTAATATTTGTTCCTATATTAGGTGTAATAGTATATTTACTATATAAAGAAAAATATTACTATGGACTTGAAATAATAGGATCTGTTGTATTTATATATCATATAATTTATATATTAATTAATGATATGATTTTATATGATAATATTTTAATGATTATATTATCAGCATTATCACATTCAATTGCGTTTATTATATTATCTATTATCGGAAGTGGTATAGCTCATTTATATCACAAGAGTGTAATTAGAACAAATAAATTAATTGATCGTATTTTAGCGATTATATCAGCTACAGGTATTATTTTAATATTAGCTAATTTAATCTTTTCTCTACATGGTAATCCACTTATTCATGAACTAGCAAAAGGTAGTGCTCGAGAATATTTAGATCGTGAATATAGTGATTTAAATTTAGATATTCATAATAATTATTTTGATACTAAGATAGATGAGTATGTAGTTGAGGTTAAATCACATGATAGTATAGATACTTATTTTGAAATATATGTAGATAAGTCAGGTGAAGTAACTAAAGATACTTATGAAAATGTTTCTAGTAAATTTAATACTTTTTTAAGAATAAGTGAAAGTTACGATCATGATGTAGAGAAATTACTTTTAAGCTCTAATATAAATATTAGTAATGTTATAACTAGTTTAATAATTGAAACTGATAGTGAATTTGAAGATCTTAAAAATAACTTAGTGCTTGATAAAGAGTATGATGTTAGTGAATTTTCTGAAAAGTATGGTAATATATCTTTATTTGTTAATATGGAAAAAATTGATTATGACAACGTTATAGATTATATTTTAAATTTAAATGAAATACTTTCTAGTAATAATATTAAATATAATACATTAAATATTACCTTTACCAACGAGTATGATGATGTCAATATATTTGATATAAAATATAGTGATATAAATAGTGCTGAATTAGAATTAATAATTAAAAATTCTATTTAAAAATGACTTAGATAAGTCATTTTTTTTATTCTTTTTAATTAATATTATTCATATACTTCCTTTAGGTGATAATATGTTTTTTAGTGATATACATTTGCGAATAAAGATAGTTTTTTTAATTATGTTAGTTTTATTTATTATAATTATTTGTAAAGTATTTTATATTCAAGTGATAGATTATGATAGATTAAATAATTATGCTAGTGATTTATGGAGTAGAAATTTACCTATTGAAGCTGAAAGGGGTATTATATATGATAGTAATGGTGTTATACTTGCAGATAATATTACAACATCTTCATTAGTATTAATTCCTAATCAAATAAAAGATAAAGAAAATACTGCAAAACAACTTAGCGAAGTTTTAAATGTTGATTATGATGTAATGTATGAACATGTTACTAAGAAGGAATCTATAAATAGAGTTCATCCAGAAGGTAGAAGACTTGATTATGAAATTGCAGATAAAATTAATGCTTTAAAATTAGATGGTGTTTATTTAGTGAAAGAAAGTATGCGTACCTATCCATTTGATACATACTTATCTCATACGCTCGGTTTTGTAGGAATAGATAATCAAGGGTTGGCAGGTATAGAACTGATGTATAATGACTATTTAACTGGTGAAAATGGGGCGATTAAATATTATAGTGATGCTAAAGGAAATAAATTAGAGTTAAATGAAGTATATGAAAAACCACAAGATGGAATGAATATGACTCTTACTATTAATAATGAAATACAATCAGTTCTAGAAAGAGAACTAGATAATGCAGTTTTAAAATATAATCCTGATCAAGCTTTAGGAATAGTAATGGATCCAACTACTGGTGAAATATTAGCTATGTCATCAAGACCAAATTTTTCACCAGATAATTATCAAGATTATACTACAGAAGAAATTAATAGAAATTTACCAATATGGATGACATACGAACCAGGAAGTACTTTTAAAATTATTACATTGGCGGCTACTTTAGAAGAAGATACTCTAGATTTATATAATGATACTTATTATGATAGTGGGAGTATAAAGGTAGAAAATGCTAATATAAATTGCTGGAAACATGAAGGGCATGGGTTACAAACTTATTTAGAAGTAGTAGAAAATTCTTGTAATCCTGGCTTTGTAACTATGGGTCAAAAATTAGGAACTGAGACATTATATCAATATGTAGAAAATTTTGGTTTTGGAGAGAAAACTGGAATTGATTTAAATGGAGAGGGTAGTGGTATATTATTCGATATAGAAAATGTAGGACCTGTAGAGCAAGCCACAACTTCTTTTGGTCAAGGAGTTAGTGTTACACCTATTCAACAAATAACTGCTGTAAGTGCAGCAATAAATGGGGGATATTTATATGAGCCATATATAGTAAAAAGTATTAATGAACCAGAAACAAATTCAGTAATACTAGAAAATAATAAAAAGTTAATTAGAGAAGTTATTAGTGAAGAAACAAGTGAAGAGGTTAGAATGGCTCTTGAGAGTGTAGTAACTAATGGTACTGGTAGACCTGCATATATTGAAGGATACCGAGTTGGAGGTAAAACAGGTACTGCCCAAAAAGTAGAAAATGGACAATATATGACTGGAAACTATATTGTATCTTTCATAGGCTTTCTTCCTGCAGATAATCCTGAAGTAGTAGTTTATATTGCAGTTGATAATGCTAAAGGTGTTACACAGTACGGTGGAACAATTGCTGCTCCTATAGCTAAAAATATATTAGAAGATTGTATTGATATATTAGAAATAGAAAAAAGAGAGGTTGATACAGTTAAAAAATATAATGTAGGTGAACTGGAATATATAGAAGTACCAAATGTAATAGGTATGAGTAGTAGTGAGGCTACTAAAGTATTGAGTAGCTTTAATGTAGAATTTACTGGAAACGGAGATACAATAACATATCAAAGTCCAATTGCTGGAGAAAAAATATTAGAAGGTGAAACTATTAGATTGATGTTAGAATAATTATATAAATAGTGCTATAATAAATAATAAGAGGTAATTATGATTAAATGTTTTATAAATTTTATTACTAGTTTTATTTATTATAAATTAATAATTTTTTCTATACTATTTTTAATATTTATTTTAAGTTTACTATTTGTATTAAATATAGATGATAATAAAAATAAAGATATAGTTGAAAAACTAGTTGTTAAAGAAAATATTCATTTTAATGAATTAGTTAATAGTAATTATGAAAATGAATTTAATAATAAAGTAAATGAATTATTAAAATTAAAGTATCCATTATTTATATATGAACATATCATTAATAATGAATATAATATTAAATATACAACTAAAGAAAATAAGTTGATTATTGAATATTTTAAAGAAGATAAAATTTATTCTCTTGATGTTTATTATAATGAAATAAAAGATTATATTAATTATGATGTAGATCTAATTTTAGATTATAGTAATGAGGATGGGAATGATTTTGATCCTAATAAAATGAGTATTGCTATAACTTTTGATGATGGACCACATCCATATCAAACTCCAGAAATAGTTAGGATACTTGATGAAAATAAAGCAACTGGAACTTTCTTTATGTTAGGAAATAGAATGGATTTACATAGAGATATTGTAAAACTAGTATATGATCATGGTAATGAAATTGGGCTGCATGGAATAACGCATCGTAGTTTTAGATATATGACTGATATTGAAGTACAAGATGAATTGTCTATAAGTAATAATATTTTATTTGAAGTTACTAATACTAGAACTAACTTAGTAAGACCTCCATATGGAGCACTGACAGTAAACAATGTTACTAATTTACCATATTCATATATATTATGGAGTAAAGATAGCACAGATTGGAAAAATAAAGATACTAACTATTTAGTGAATCATATATTAAATAATGTTGAGAATGGTGATATAATTTTATTTCATGATTTATATCCAACTTCAGTAGAAGCACTAAATATATTATTACCTGAGTTATACAATCGAGGATTTCAAGTAGTAAGTGTTAGTAAATTAGCTGAAATTAATAATCAAAATATTGAATTAAATCAAATATACTATAAGTTTTAACAACATGTAAATGTTGTTTTTTGACAAAATTAAATTTATTTCATATACTATAAATAGATAAAGATAAGAAAGGTTGAAAATTTTTATTGAGCGCATGGACAACATAGTTGTTGACGAGGATAGTAGTTATCGATTCATCAGCGGATGCTACTACGGTTAATTATCGTTACACATATAACAAAAAGTAAAATATTAAATTACTACAAAATATATGTGAATTTATAGGAGGCTTATATGTGTGGAATTATCGCTATAGCGGGTAAAAATAATATAGTACCCAAAGCTATCGATGGATTAAAAAAATTAGAATATAGGGGTTATGACTCTGCAGGAATTGCAGGTAATGACATAAATAAAAATATAGTTAAATCAGTTGGAAAAATATCTAACTTAGAAGATAAAATTAAAGATTTAAAATTAAATAGAGCAATTGCTCATACTAGATGGGCAACTCACGGAGTACCGAGTGAAAACAATGCTCACCCTCACACTAGTGAAAAAGTAGTACTAGTGCATAATGGGATTATAGAAAATTATTTAGAACTAAAGCAAAAATTAATTAATGAAGGATATGAATTTTACTCGGAAACTGACACTGAAGTTGCTTGTAAATATATAGATTTTATTTATAAACAAGTTAAAGATGAAAAAGAAGCAATAATAAAAGCTTGTAAAGATTTTACTGGTTCTTATGCTTTTGCAATAATATTTAAAGACAGTGATATAATATATGGTATTAGAAAAGATAGTCCTTTAGTAGTAGGAATAGGTAAAGAAAACTATATCTCATCTGATATTTCATCTTTTTTAGATAAAACTAATAAATATATTTTAATAAATCATGATGAATTAGTAGAAATAGATGATGAAAGTGTAAAAATTTATGATGAAAATTTAAATGAACTTAAATTGGATATTCAAGAAGCTGATTGGAAAATAGAAGGTTATTTAAAAAATGGATATGACCATTTCATGCTTAAAGAAATGTATGAACAACCAAGTATTATTAAAAATTTATTTAGTAAACATAAAGATATGGATATTAAACTTAAATATGATGAAATTCATATAGTTGCTTGTGGTAGTGCATATTATGCAGGATTATTAGGTAAATATATGTTTGAAAATTATTGTAATATACCTGTAAAGGTAGATATTGCAAGTGAATATCGATACAGTAAACAAATATTTAAAAATACTTTAGTGATTTTAATATCTCAATCTGGAGAAACAGCTGATACATTAGCAGCATTAAGACTGGCGCATGAAAATAATGTTGATACATTAGCAATAGTAAATGCAATCGGATCTACAATCGCAAGAGAGGCTAAAAAAGTTATATACTCTGAGGCTGGACCAGAAATAGCTGTAGCAACTAGCAAAGGGTTTACTTCCCAGGCTGCTATTTTAGCACTTCTAGCTCTTGCTAATAATAATGTTGATTTGGATATTGAACAAATATATGAAGAATTTAAAGATATTGATAATATTATAGAAGATGCATTAAAACAAGATTATTCTAGTGTAGTAGATGATATATATGTTAAAGATAATGTTTTTTTCTTAGGTAGAGGAATTGATTATTGCCTTATTCAAGAAGCTTCTTTAAAATTAAAAGAAATATCTTATATAAAAAGTGAGGCATATCCTGCTGGAGAATTAAAACATGGTTCTATATCATTAATAGATGAAGGAACTGTTGTAATAGCTCTTACAACTAATAAAGAATTATTAGGTAAAACAGCTAGTAATGTTAAAGAAGTAAAAGCTAGAGGAGCACATATTATATATGTTACCAATGATGATAGCGAAGTGGACTTTGCTGATAAATTTATAAAATTAAATAAATATTCAGAATTCGTTACAATATTTCAAGCTATCGCTGTATTTCAAATGATAGCATATGAAGTAGCCAAAAAACGTGGTTGTGATATTGATAAACCTAAAAATTTAGCAAAATCAGTTACTGTTGAATAAATATAAAACAATATCCTAGGATATTGTTTTTTTTATTAAATTAATGGTAAAATTAAAATAGGTGATAAACATGAATAATATAGATTTAAAATGTTGTTTTTTCTATCAAGAAGGATTAGATATGAGTTATAACGAGGAATATATTAATCATATTCCGAAAGATAAAATAATATATTTCAAATACCCAGCTAAAAAATTTGTGAATTTTAATTTTGAAGAAATAAATTTAGACAATATAACTTTATTTCCAATAAGTGGCCTTGAACAAGTTAATGAAATTAAAAAAGCAGCTGAAGCTCAAAATTTGAATTTATTATTATCTAGTGAAGATACTAACAAGGTAGACAATTGGTTAGATTACTATAAACCAAAACGTCAGATGTTTAAAGTGACTGGAAGCGAATTACTTTCAAAAAAACATCTTAAATATGCATCTATAGAAAGTGAGTTTTTTTTAAAAACAAAAATAAAAAATTTCAATTCTAAAGCTAAGATTAAATATTTAAATCAAAATAATACTGTTTTAGCTCAAGCCTTATATGAGCATTATGATACTGATTTTTATGTAAGTGAATTATTAGACATAAAAAAGGATGAATTAGGTATTTTGGAATATCGTGTAGTAGTATTCAATAATATAGTTTATAATATTTCAAGAATTACATCTTCAATTTATCATAAAATTGATAAAAAGATTTTAGAATCTGCAGAAGATATTTGTGAAAAAGTTAGTAAAACTTCTTTTCCTAATCATTATATAATGGATTTAGTTGTTTATAATGATCAATTAGGAAAAGAGATAATAGATGTAGTTGAGTTCAATGATATTTCAAGTAGCGGAATGTATTTATATAATTCAATAATAGATTTAAGTAGAGAGAATCTACTTCATGAAGATATTACTAAACTTCCATTTACTAAAAATGATATTAATAAAAATCAATTATCGCATAATGGTGTAATTAACTCATTGCCACATAGATTTTTTAATAAAGAAGGTGGATTTGCTAATACACTAAAATTATTATCAAATGCTTCCGAGGATAATTTTACTAGTGATACTTTAGGTGAAACTATTAATATTAATTATATTAATGATTATATAGAAAAGATAAAAACTATTTAAAAGTTTTTATCTTTTATTATGTTCTAAAATAAGGGTTGTACGAATAATTTTATATAGAAGTAGTGTTAGGAGGTAACTTATGTTATTAATGACTAAATCTGTATTAGTAATGATGATTAGCTTTATTTTATCAATTGTTACTGCTCTTATAATAATTCCAATATTTAAAAGAAATGCTAAACAAAGTATAAGTAAACATCTAGAAGAAGCTCATCGTAATAAAAAGAATGTACCAACTATGGGTGGTTTAATATTTATAATTCCAACTTTAATAACTATATTAATATTACTCTTAACTGATAAAATTGAAGCAAATTATAGTTTAATTATATTAATGTTTACTTTTATAGGTTACAGTATTGTAGGTTTCATTGATGATTATTTAATTGTAAAAAGAAAAAATAATAAAGGTTTAAAAGAAGGAGAGAAACTATTATTCCAATTAATTATAGCGATAATATTTTTTTACTTATTTATGATATCTGGGAATGAACCATTAATTTGGATACATAGTTTAAATATTAAAATTAATGTTGGATTTATATATGGAATATTTATTTTATTAATATTACTTAGTAGTAGTAATGCTGTTAATTTAACAGATGGATTAGATGGATTAGCAGGTGGTCTTTCTGTTATAGCGTTATTAACGTTTGGTATTATTAGTTATAATTCAGGTTGGTTAGAAGGATATGACACAGTAGGTTTATTTTGTTTTTCTTTGATAGGTTCAATATTAGGATTTTTAATCTTTAATACTAATCCAGCTAGAATATTTATGGGAGATACTGGTTCACTTGCACTAGGTGCAACCCTTGGGAGTTTGGCAATACTTACACGTTATGAACTACTTTTACTAGTTATAGGAATTGTTTTTGTTATTGAAACACTTAGCTGTATACTTCAAAGATATTATTATAAATTGACAAAAAAAAGACTATTTCCTATGGCACCTCTTCATCACGCATTTGAAAAAAAAGGTTGGAGTGAAAGTGATATAGTTAAACTCTTTTGGATAGTAGGGTTACTTGGTAGTATGATTGTGCTTACTTTCGGAGTCTGGTACTAATGAAGATAGATTATAAATTACTAATTAGTATAGTTGTATTATCGTTATTTGGCTTACTTATGATTTATTCATCATCATATGTATGGGCAGAATATAAATTTGATAATCCATTTCGCTTTGTTACTAATCAATCAATATTTTTTATAATAGGTTTATTTGCCATATATATAATAAGCAAAATTCATTATAGTTTCTATTATAAATATTCTAATAAAATATTTATAATTTGTTTAATATTATTAATATTAGTTTTAATACCAGGAGTAGGTATGGAAAGAAATGGGAGTCAAAGTTGGTTTGGAGTAGGTTCTTTTGGTATTCAACCAAGTGAATTTATGAAATTATCACTTATTATATTCACCTCTAAATACTTAGCAAATAATAAAAGAGATATTAAAAAATTAAAGAAGGGGATATTACCCATTTTATTAATTACATTATTAGTATTTGGATTAATTATGTTACAACCTGATTTTGGAACTGGTATGATTATAATTATGTCAATTATAGGATTATTATTTGTAGGTGGAGTTCCTATAAAATTTTTCATAAGGATGGGACTTTTAGGTATCGGAGGAATTGTAGCACTAGTGATGACAGCACCGTATAGATTAGAGCGAATATTATCATTTTTAAATCCTTGGAGTGATCCTTTAGGAAGTGGTTTTCAAATTATTCAAAGTTTATATGCAATAGGACCAGGTGGATTATTTGGTTATGGATTATTCAATTCTAGGCAGAAACATTTTTATCTACCAGAACCACAAACTGATTTTATATTTTCTATTATTAGTGAAGAATTTGGTTTTCTAGGAATATTAATTGTTGCCGGATTATTCGTTTTTATATTATATAGATGTTTTAAAATAGCTCTTAACTGTGAAGATGAATTTGCTAAATATTTAACATTTGGAATATCTTTTCAAATAGGTTTTCAAGCAATATTAAACTTATTAGTAGTAACAGGTTTAATACCAGTTACTGGTGTAACACTACCATTTTTATCATACGGAGGATCGTCTTTATTAATTACTTTAGCAAGTATGGGAATAGTTTTAAATATAAGTAAAGAATGATATAATATTTGTAGAGGTGAAAATATGTATGTTTGTTTACACGATAAATTATTAGATAAAGGAGTATTTAAAGAAGAATATATTAAATCTATGAATAAAGATAAAATATGTATTTTTAATAGTGAAAATAAAATGTTTTATGATTTGAATGGTGAACTTATTAATATTAAAAATAGTATTATTTTTCCAGTTAGTGGAATTAATCAAGTTAATGAAATAAGAGAAGTTGCTGAGAAATTAAATATTAAATGTTTTATAACTAGAGAAGACGATGATAAAATAAAATCATGGTATAACTATTATAATACTACAAGAAAAACTAAAGAATTTGACGGAATAGATTTAATAAATGAAGAAAAAATAAATTTTATAGAAAAAGAATTTGGAAGTGAATTTTTCTTTAAAACAAAAGAAAAAGATTATAGTGCTTTATGTAATGTTGATTATTTAAGAAATAATAAATCTATTTTATATAAATCTTTAAAAAAGCATTGTGATTCTAAATTTATTGTATCTGAAAAAGTAATAATAAATGAAGATGAACTAGGAAAATTAGAATTTAGATGTGTTGTTATTAATGGAAAAATTAGAAATATATCTAGAATAACTGAAGATGTTGTTCATACAATAGATTCAAATATAAAATCAAAATTAGAATCAATAGTAGAAAAATTAAAGACAAGTGAATTTCCTACTTCGTATGTAGTTGATTTGATGGTTTATAATGCTAATGATAAGTTAATAACTGATGTAGTTGAGTTCAATAGTGTTTGTGCTAGTGGAATGTATTTGTACAATTCAATAATTGATTTAGATGATTCAAATATATTACACGAAAACTTATACAAGCTTCCTAAAAATAAAACTTATATGAATAATCAATTAAAGAATACAGGAACTATAAAAATGCAATCATCTAAATTTTTTGATGTACCTGATAGTTTTGCTGAAACAGTGAAAGAATATACTGGAGAATTAGTAGGAGTTTATACTCATTCATTTAATAATAAAAATAAAAAAAGATATCTAGATGATACTTGTTTAGGTGATATCGCTGAAAAATTTAATTTATCTGATTTATTTGTCGGGGCAGAAATAATTAATTCTGAATTTGAATTAGATGATAACTTATCAGCAAATAAGATAAAATAAAAAGTAAAATTATAAAATTTTACTTTTTTTAGTTTCTATTTCTTCTTGTAAAACAGAAGTATAAAAGGATTCTGAATTTATTAATTTAAAATCTGTTTTTAATAAAAAATTATATAAATCTGCTATTAATTTATTATCGTGACTATTAAATATGTTTAAAAGAGTTTCCTCTTGGTCAGTAGAAAATAATATATGTGATAGATTACTTTCATAAGAATCAATTGAATATTGACAATTTTGTAAACTACATTTATCTACTGCATGAGTCAATGTGTTAACTGATTTTGAAACTATATTTTCATAATTAGTATTTTTATTAAAATAAATCTCTTTAGTAGTTTTTACTAATTTTACTTCAATTGATTCATAAATTAATTTACTTAAGTAATTTACATCTAACTGAAATTTATTTAAAATTTCTATATTAATATATAAATTATCACTATTATATAAATTATTTATAACTTGTGTTAATGATATTTGTATAGTTTCGATTATAAAAGTTATATCGGAATATAAATTAGTTATTACATTAAAATTTATATCTTTATCGTCAAAAGAAGTTAAATTATTACTAAAATTAGTTAAATAGTTATTTATAATGCTTGGTATTTTATTATTAATATTATCATTTAATTGGTCGGAAATACTGAATATATTATTTATACTATTACTATATTTGGCACGATTAATATTTGATAGATAATTAGTAAAATCAAATAATTTAGATTGAAAATTGTTTATTATACCATTGATATCATTGATTGATTCAGATTGGATGTTTTCTAAAAATGTCATTCTTTCACCTCGGACATATTTTAACACATATATGTAAATATTTCTAATAAAATTTAATATATTTATAAAATTTATAATATAAGTAGTAATGATTACTAGTTTGTGTTATAATTAATTTAGGAAGTAGGTTATAAAATGTCAAATAGAGTTGGAATAAGCGAAATCAATCCTAGTATCGAACGCATTGAAGAAAAATGTGTTAGTTGTGGTCTTTGTAAAAATATATGCAAGAATTATATTGGAGTAAATAATAGTGAAGAAAATATTGTTTGTATTAATTGTGGTCAATGTGCAAATGTTTGCCCAGTAGATTCAATTGTTGAAAAAATAGAATATGATTCTTTAAAGAGACTAGTTAATAGAGAAGATAAAGTTATTATTTTTAATACATCACCATCTGTTAGAATATCTTTGGGTGAAGAGTTTGGAATGGAACAGGGTAGTTTCGTTGAAGGAAAGATGGTAGCATTACTTAGAGCATTAGGTGGAAATTATGTGCTAGATACTAACTTTAGTGCTGATTTAACAATTATGGAAGAGGCTAGTGAATTAGTTGATAGAATTATTAATAAGACTAAACCATTACCACAATTTACTAGTTGTTGTCCTGCTTGGGTTAAATTTAGTGAAATATATCATAGTAATTTATTAGAACATCTATCAACTGCAAAAAGTCCAATTGGTATGCAAGGAGCAACTGTTAAGACATATTTTTGTGAGAAAATGGGAATAGATCCTAGAAATATTATTAATGTAGCAGTAACTCCATGTACTGCTAAAAAATTTGAAATTAGAAGAGATGAGATGTGTGATGCTGGTAAATATCATGGCATCGATAATATGCGTGATATGGATTATGTTATTACAACACGTGAATTGGCAATGTGGGCTAAGGAAGAGAATGTTGATTTTAGTAATTTATTAGATTCTAATTTTGATGAATTTATGGGTGAAGCAAGTGGAGCAGGGGTTATATTTGGTAACTCTGGGGGAGTTATGGAAGCTGCTCTTAGAACAGCATACAAACTTATTACTAAGGAAGAAGCTCCAGCTAATTTTTATAATTTAACTGAAGTTAGAGGAATGAAAGAGTTTAGGGAAGCTAGTATTGATATTGGAGGACATATTATTAATGTAGCAGTTATTTATGGGACTAAGACTGTAAGTGATAATATGGATAAGTTAATTAATAGTGGTGAATATCATTTTGTTGAAGTAATGACTTGTCCAGGTGGATGTATTGGTGGTGGGGGTCAACCTAAAAATAGATCTAATAGTGAAGTCAATAAAAAAAGAATTGATGGATTATATAATAGAGATAAGAACATGAATAATAAAGTTAGTTATAATAATAAAGAAATAGATAAATTATATCAAGAATTTTATAAAGAACCACTAAGTGAATTAGCAGAAAAAATGTTACATACTACTTATGTAGATAGAAGTAATGATTTTAATATAAATATAGTTAAGGAGGTGAATAATATGGAAAAATATCGTTGTACTGTTTGTAATTATATTCATGAAGGTGAATTAACTGAAGATTTAGTATGTCCAATATGTCATTTAGGAAGTGATGTATTTGTTAAAGTAGAAGAAGAATAAAAAAAGAATATTACAATATTCTTTTTTTTAATGAATTAATTTTTCTGAATTTTCATTTTCTTTTACAACATCAATAATATCATCATAATCAATATTTTCATTACAATCTTCATATTTAGAAATAATATCTAATCCTAAATTTAAATATGAATTAGTCATCTCATTTATTTTACGGATTTGTGATTCCTTATGATTAGTATAGTAATTTAATAAACGTGAACTAAAAGTTAATAAAATATTTTTTAATTTTTCTTTATTACTATCATCAACATAACAAATAATTTTATCAATATCATCTAAAATAATTTTATCAAAATTATTTAATTTAGTGTTTAAATAAGATTCCTTTTTATTAGATTCATAATCTTTATTATCCATAATCAAATTTAAATTAGAGTTAAATAATTTATTTATTTTATTAAAATATTTTGAATCACTAATGATGTTAGAGCTTATTATAAGATCTATTTTTTCAATATAGTTGTTTATATGAATATATGTTTTTATTGATGTAGATAAATTTAATTGTTGAATTTTCTCATCTAACTTAGTGACTTCAGCATCATATAAGATAATAAAATTATCTTTAAATGTAATAAAATCATTATTAATTTCTTCATTGATAGTTTCAATCATAATATTAGAAATAAAATCTACATTATATTTTTTTTGTTTATAATTAATTAAATAATCATTATTTTCAATAATAATGTTAGAAATTGCTTTAATCATTTCTTTATAGTTGTTAGAAGAAGATATAAATATATAATTACCTAAATTATTAATTATATCAATCACAATATCTTCTTCAGTTTCATTTTTACTAAATTCTGTATCACTATTTTCAATTGTAAAAGCAAAACGATAGTATTCTAAACTATTAATAAAATTATTAATAGTATCTTTATTATCCATTTCTTTGTTTGAATTTATAAACTCTTTTTTTAAATCGCTTAAAACATCAATACTTTTATTTTCAATCAATTTATTATAGTAATTAATAGAATTTATCGTTTCATCTTGGTACATATCTAAAATTAAATTAGATTTACTAGCAAGTTCTATCTCGAAATTATCACCAATATATTTTTGTATTTTATTAATATTATCTACAATTTGTTTCTTTAAATTATTGTCATATAAATTAATGATTGATTTAAGATCTTTTTCTATAATTGTAAACATTTTATTTATAATATTTTCCATTTTTCACCACATTTAAATTATATTAACATAATAATTATTATGTTTCAATATATAGTTTTATATTTGTTTATTTATATATTTTATTACACTATTATATTCAAGATTTTCAATTTCATTAAAACTACTATAAGCTTCACTACCAATAAGTAAAAATATATTTCTAAACTCAGATATTTCTGTTAGTAACTTCTCAACATAATTATTAAGTGTTGTTTCTAATTCTTTTAGATAAACGGTTATTACTATTTTTTTAGTAATAGTGTTTTCTAAATCTATTTTATTATCAATTTCTTCATTTAAATTATAATTTGATTCATTATATTTAAAATCATTTAATTGATTTGTATTATAAACACTTGGTGAACTAACATTGTTTTTATTTTGAATTTCAAAACTATTTATAAAGTCTTCACTCAATACAGCGATAGTATTTTCTAAATCTGCAGAATCATAAATATAAATTAAATCTTCATCAGTAATTGAATAAGTAAAATCAGTAATATCTTTATAATTATCTGAGAATAATAAAAGTGATTTTTCTATATTATAATTTAAATTATTTTTAAATATAATTTCTTCTTCTTCAGAAACAAATAAATTGAAGTTTTTCATTTTATTTAATATTGTAGTATTTAATATTTCTAAATCATTTAGTAATTGTCTTTTATTTGATTCAAATATTCCATCAAACTGAGCAACTAATTTAGCATTTATAACTGCACAAACAGTATCTAGATTGTTATATTCTTGTTGATAGTTTATATGCTCATAAATTATATTACTAATAATATTAAAACTTTTTTGTAAAAAGTCATTATATAATTTAAATTTACTATTAATTATATTTTTCTTATATTCTTCAAAAATATTTTCTTCAATATAAACAATATTTTTAAGATTCTCTAATTTTAATTCAATTAGTAACTTATTAGTATCTATTTGATTTTTAAGCTGTTGGAATACTATAGAAGAATCTCGTTTGAAAGAAATAATAAATTCATTATAATCAGTCACTTTAGTTAAATCTTGAGCAACTGTGTTAATGAAATTATTAATTTTTTCTATTACAGTCATAGATATTATATTAATTTCATTTTCAATAGTATTTATAAAGTTTATTAAGTCAGTTGAATTCATAGCAATTTTAATAATATCTTTATTAACTAAAACTCTTTTTAATTCAGTACTTTCTTTAAATGGTTTATTAAATATATCATTTGTTATATCTTCTAATTCAGTATTTATTTCATATACAATGTCTTCTAATAATACTTGGATGTTTTCTTTCATAATATCACCTAATATTAATTTAACATATAATGGATAATACAGCAATTTATCATCAGTAAATTGGAGTTAATGATCCAACAGTAATTAGGGGAGTATTAGTGATGTAATTGATAAATGCAACGTCACCGTTAGTTAAAATAACAGGTTTTGCATCTAATATTAATTTATCATTTTCATATATTTCAATATTATGAATAACTGCTTTCCCATCAATATATCCGCGAATCCATTTAGCCTCATTATTAGCAAATAAGTAAAGTTCATAAATACTATGCCATTCAGTATCATCGGGATCACTGTATAAAACGTCGTTTAAATATAAACCATTCTTACTAATTTCTGCTTTTATAACTTTATTGCTTGGAAAGCCAGTAGCTCCAAAGTTATAACTTATATCATTGAATTGTAGTAAATTTTCTTGGTTAATAGGTGATCCGTCATAAGAACCATACGCAATTCCAAACATTTGATTTTTAAAAGCTCTTCTAGAAGAAAATAACCAAACAGCTGTAGTTTTAGATTCAATTATTGTAAAATTTATAATTACTTTGGTGTTATTAGTTGGATATATACCAGTTTTCACATAAGAGTTAGTAGTAGTAGTTGCTCCAGCTAATGGAGTCGCCCCTTCAATACTCGGAATGTCGCTTGCTAATACAAAATCAAATAATAAGTTAGAAATACCTGTTTGATTATTATAAAATGAACTTAGTGATAATTTAAAAGTAATTTCTTCACCGCTTTTTAATGTAGTTCCTAGTATTAAATTATCTATTCTGGTAGATAAATATTTATTTGTTACTAATATTTCTTTTAAACCATTATAAATATAATCATCATTTGTGTTATTTTTAATAGTAATATCATAAGTGATAATACCACTAGTAGAAGTAATATTAGTATTAAAAGTTATTTTAGTATCTTCATAAGTAGTATTTGATATTTCATTTGAAAGATAGTTATTAGTTAAAGTAGCATTTATAATTTCCAATTTTTTATTTGGCATTATTTTTACATTACCACTTATATTAAGAGATGTATTTAGTGCAGAATAACCTATACTCATTGTTGTTACAGAAAAAAAGAGAAAGTAAATAATAAAATAGTTTAACTTCTTGATAGTAATCAACCCCTTAGTATTAGTTATATTATTTACTAAAATTTAATAAATATGGGAAAATATGGAAATAATTAATATTATTAGTACATAAAATTTAAAATGTGTTAAAATTATTATTGGAAGGAAAGTGAAATAATGTTTAAATTATTAAAAAGAATATCTAAACGTGAGTTACTATTAATAGTTCCTGTAATTATATTTGTAGTAATTCAAGTTTATTTAGATTTAGAATTACCAGATTATATATCTGAGATGACTAAGATACTACAAACACCAGGTAGTAAAGTAGAGGATATATTTGAGCCAGGATTTAAAATGCTTTTATGTGCTCTTGGTAGTTTTGTATCAGCAATAATAACTGGTTATTTTGTAGCGTATATTGCAGCATCATTCTCGCAAAGACAGAGAAAAGATGTATTTTATAAAGTAGAGGATTTTAGTATGGCTGAAATCAAGAAATTTTCAGTTAGTAGTTTAATTGTTAGAACAAATAATGATATATTAAATATTCAAAGATTTGTAGCAATGGGATTACAAGTAATTATTAAAGCTCCAATCTTATCAATTTGGGCAGTTAGTAAAATTGCTGGGAAAAGTTTAACTTGGTCGGCTTATACTGGAATAGCGGTATTAGTTTTATTAGTGTTAATTACAACTATTGTAATATTAGTATTACCTAAAACTAAAATTATCCAAAAACTAACAGATAAACTAAATGCTATTACTCGTGAAAATATAACAGGGATAAGAGTTATAAAAGCTTTTAATGCTAGTAGTTTTCAAAAAGAAAAATTTGAAGTTAGTAATGATGATGTTACAAATACAAATATTTTTATAAATAAAGCAATGTCAATAATGATGCCTTTTATGTCATTAATTATGTCTAGTTTATCATTAGTTATTTATTTAACAGGAGCATATATTATAAACGATGCACTTATACCAGATAAATTAACTTTATTTAGTGATATGATTGTGTTCTCATCATATGCTGTACAAGTAATTATGGCATTTATGATGCTTGTTATTATAATTATTATTTATCCAAGAGCTAGTGTAAGTGCTAAACGTGTACTTGAAGTTATTAAAACTGATACTAGTATTAAAAGTGGTAAATATAAAGATAATAAAAATAATGGGGAAATAGAATTTGTTGATGTTAGTTTTAAATATCCTGATGCTGAAGAATCTGTTTTAGAAAATATAAGTTTTAAAGCTAAAAAGGGTGAGACTATTGCTTTTATTGGAGGAACAGCTAGTGGTAAATCGTCACTTGTTAATTTAATTCCAAGATTTTATGATGTAACTAGTGGTCAAATATTAATTAATGGAATTAATGTTAAAGAATATGAACTAGAAAATTTATATTCTAAATTTGGTTATGTCCCACAAAGTTCAGTTATCTTTAAAGGAACTGTAAAAAGTAATGTAGATTACGGAAGTAGTGAAGTTAGTGAAGATGACATTGTTAAAGCTCTTGATGTTGCTCAAGCTACTAATTTTGTTCAAAATATGGAAAAAGGAATAGATGCATCACTAGCGAGTCGTGGTACTAATATAAGTGGTGGACAAAAACAAAGAGTTAGTATTGCTCGTGCAGTTGCACTAAAACCAGAATTTTATATATTTGATGATTCATTCTCAGCACTAGATTATAAAACAGATTCTGTACTTAGACGTGCACTTAAAAAATATACTAAAGACACAACAACTTTAATTGTAGGTCAAAGAGTTGGTACTATTATGAATGCTGATAAAATTATCGTATTAGATGAGGGTAAAGTAGTTGGAATTGGTACACATAATGAACTACTTAAAAGTTGTGAAATTTATAAAGAAATTGCCTTATCGCAATTATCAGAAGAGGAGCTAAATCATGAATAGAGGACCAGGAGCTTCAAATAGTGGAGCAAATGAAAAACCAAAAAACTTTAAATTAGCTTTAAAAAAATTATTTGGTGATATGCGTAAATATAAAATAGCAATGTTTATATCTTTTGCATTCGCAATAGCTGGAGCTGTTTTAACAATAATTGGACCTAATCAAATTACTAAAATAACTGATGAAATTAGTGCTGGTTTATTAACTGGTATTGATACTGATTATGTTTTAAACATTAGTATCATGTTATTTATAATATATGGACTAAGTTTCTTATTTTCAACAACTCAAGGTTTTATAATTTCTAGTGTTACAGGAAAATATACTCGTGATTTAAGAACTCATATTAGTAATAAACTTAATAATATACCACTTAAATATTTTGATCGAAATACAACTGGGGATATTCTTAGTCGTGTTAGTAATGATGTTGATGTAGTAAGTCAATCGTTAAATCAAAGTTTAGGAACATTATTTTCATCTATTTTTTTACTTATTGGAGTAGTAATAATGATGTTTGTTACAAATGTAATTATGACTATAACAGCTCTTATCGCTTGTTTTATTGGATTTGGAATAACTGGGTTCATATTAAGTAAAAGTCAAAAATATTTTACTAAACAACAAGCTGAGCTTGGTAAATTAAATGGACATATAGAAGAAATATATTCTTCTCATAATGTTGTTAAAATATATAATGCAACAGATGAAGCAAAAGCGACATTTGATAAATATAATGATGAATTATTTGATAGTTCATTTAAGAGTCAATTTTTATCAGGACTTATGATGCCACTCATGAATTTTATTGGTAATTTTGGATATGTAGCAGTAGTAGTAATGGGAGCTTATTTAACATTTGAAGGACATATTACAATTGGAGTAATAGTAGCCTATATGATTTATATTAGACTATTTATGCAACCTCTTGGTAATATTGCTCAGTCGCTTACATCACTGCAGTCAGCAACTGCTGCTAGTGAGAGAATATTTGAATTCTTAAAAGAAGAAGAATTAAGTGATGAAAGTTCTAAGAAAAAAGTTAAAGTAAAAGGTATTGGTAATATTGAATTTAAAAATGTTAAATTTGGATATGATAGTGATAAATTAATAATTAAAGATTTTTCACTAACTGCAAGTAGTGGTGAGAAGATAGCAATAGTGGGACCTACTGGTGCAGGTAAAACTACTTTGGTAAATTTACTTATGCGTTTTTATGAAATTAATGAAGGTAATATTTTGATTGATAATATTGATACTAAAGATATGACTCGTGAACAAGTAAATGAAATGTTTTGTATGGTATTACAAGATACTTGGTTGTTTGATGGAACTATAATGGATAATATTAAATATAATAATTTAAGTGTTAAAGATAGTGAAGTTAAACGTGTTTGTAAAAGTATTGGGATTGATCATTTAATTAAATCATTACCACATGGATATGAAACAGTATTATCTGATGCAGATAGTTTATCAGCAGGGGAGAAGCAACTGTTAACAATAGCACGTGGTATGCTTAAGAAAACACCATTTTTAATTTTAGATGAAGCTACAAGTAATGTAGACACTAGAACAGAAAAGTTAGTACAAAGTGCTATGGATAAATTAACTGAAGGTAAGACTTCATTTATAATTGCTCATAGATTATCTACTATTAAAAATGCTGACACTATATTAGTATTAAAAGAAGGTAATATTATTGAACAAGGTAGTCATGAAGCATTACTTAAATTAAATGGATTTTATAGTGAATTATATAATTCACAATTTGAAGAATAAAAAAAGAAAACAATTAGTTTTCTTTTTTTATTATAGTACAATCAATACCTTTAATAGCATTACTTAAGTTTTCAAGTGAAGTAATAATAGCTTCTTTATTACTAGTTTCGGCAAATTTAATACAAGCTTGTACTTTAGGTAACATACTACCTGGTGCAAAGTGATTAGCTTTAATGTATTCATTAGCTTCATTTGTACTAATAGTACTTAATTTAAATGCATCAGCAGTATTATAATTTAATTCTACTTGTTTAACATTTGTTAAAATAATAAATTTATCAGCATTAATTTTTTCTGCTATTAATTCACTAGTTAAATCTTTATCAATAACACCACTCAATACTTTGTCATAACTCGTAGATGAAACAGGTATTCCACCACCACCACCAGCGATAACTATATGATTAGTACTAAGTAATTCATTAATCGAGTCTAAACATACTATATCAATTGGTTTAGGACTTGCTACTACTTTTCGGTAACCACGACCTGAATCTTCAATATATTTATCACCTGTATTATTACTTAATTCAAGTGCTTGTTCTTTCGTATAAAACGGACCTACTGGTTTAGTAGGATTACTAAATGAAGGATCATTTTCATCAACAATAACTTCACTAACTAATGATACAACATTATTAGTTAAATTATGGTCTTTTAATTTTAAACGCATATTTTTTTGAATATGGTATCCAATATATCCTTGACTCATTGCTGTACATTCACTAAATGGTATTGCAGGAATACTACTATCAGTACTACTACTATTTGTAAATGCTAAGTTGATAATTCCTACTTGTGGACCATTTCCATGAGCTAAAACTATTTGATGTCCTTCTTTAATTAAAGGTATTATATTATCAATTGCATTTCTTATTAAACTTTCTTGTTCTAATGGAGTATTACCTAGGGCATTTCCTCCAAGTGCGATAACTATTTTCATAATTTTTCCTTTCATTAATTAATAAAAAGAAGTAATAAAACTTCTTTTTAAATTTTATCTTTTTGGAACTTGCTGTGTTATACAATGAATATTTCCACCACCTAATAATATTTCTCTAGCATATATAGGTTCGATAACACGGTCTGGGTATAATTCTTTTAATTTATTATAAGCTAATTGATCGTTTGGATCATTAAATACTGGCATAGCTACAAATCCGTTTCCTACATAATAATTTACATAAGAAGCAGCTAAACGATCTCCTTCATTTCTAGGTAGAGTTCCATCTACGCTATCAACTCCTAAACTTTCAGCTTGAGTAATAAGAATAGGGGAAGGAGTTAAAATTTTGTGTACTTCAATTTTTCTACCTTTAGCATCAGTTTCATTAATAAGATAATTATATGCATCTAAACTTCTTTGATATTGAGGATCATTAACATCTTCAGTCCAAGCTAGAGCGATTACACCTGGTTTAACATAAGCACACATATTATCAACATGACCATTAGTTTCATCATTGTAAATACCTTCTTTAACCCATAATACTTTTTCTACATTTAAATAGTTACATAATTTTTCTGTAATTTCTTCTTTACTAAGTTCAGGGTTACGACCACTAGAAAGCAGACATTCTTCTGTTACTAAAGCTGTACCATCACCATCAACATGAATTGAACCACCTTCAAGAACAAAGTCATCTAATCTGTATGAGTTAGCTTGTTCTAATTCACACATTTTTCTTGCGACTAAGTCATCTTGATCCCAAGGGAAGTATAAACCATCAACTAGTCCTCCCCAAGCATTAAATGTCCAATCATTAGCACGAAGTTCTCCATTATCATTTACTAAAAATGTAGCGCCACTATCACGTATCCATGAATCATTGGTACTCATTTCAATAACACGTATATTATCATTTAAATGAGTTCTAGCATTAATAAATTGTTCTTTAGATACTAATACAGTAACTGGTTCATATTTAGAGATTGTATTAGCTACATTAGTAAATACATTTTGAGCTGGTTTAGCTCCGTATCTCCAATTATCTGTACGCTCAGGCCAAATTATATAAGTACCACTATGAGGTTCAAATTCACCAGGCATTCTAAAACCATCAGTTTTAGGAATACTATTTAATCTTTTCATTATTTATTCTCCTTAATACCACTAACAATAATTTCTTGAATAATTAAAGAGATAATTACTCCAATTATAAGTGGTAAATTTACTAAAAATGATTCATAAGTAAAATCAATAAATATAGTAAATATTAAACTTGCAATTAATAAAAATAGTGGAACATAAGTAATTAAATTTACTATTATACTATTTCCAGGTATTTTATATGCTCTGTCAGTCTTGTCGATTTTTCTAAGTTTTTTAAATGATAAGAATAATGGAACATAAGATAATAATAAAGTTACTAAACTTAATGAGAAGAATGTCCAGAATAAATTAGAAAATGAATCTGATACTTCTCCAAGAATTGCTCCAATTATAAGTATTATAGTTGCGACAATACCATTTAAAATACTAGTTTTATATGGTACTCCATCTTTATTAACAGCTCCAAAATATTTAGGGAAACCATTATCATCAGCACTATACTTAGCAACTGCATTAACTCCAAATGACCATGAAACGATATTTGCTACTAATGCATAAATAAACATAAGTCCAATAACTATTACTAATATTCTAGATAAATCTATATTCATTCCTAAAGTATTGAATAGTGAAGCGAAACTTCCTGTAATACCGGCTGTTTCAGTTGTTTCAACTGGAAGTGCAATATTTATCCCAGTTGCTGGTAATAAATAGAATATTGCTGTTAATAATGCTCCAATCATTACTGCTTTTGGAATATCTTTTTTAGGTTTTTCCATATCTTCTGCATATGTAGCAATAACTTCTAATCCTAAGAAGTTAAATATAATAACAGATAAGAATGATAAACCTAATAAATCAAAAGTAGGTAATAAGTCTTGTGCACTTTCAATAGGGTTAGCACTTGTTCCAGTAGTAATATAAACATATATACCTAAGATTCCAAGTCCAACCATAAATGTAATTTTAAATAGGGTACCAAGATTAATAATCCATTTATTTTCTCCTACACGGAAACATCCTAATATTGAAGTTATCCATACATATAATAATTGTAATCCTAATAACGCTATAAGTGGTAAGTCAACACTAAATATATCTGCTACTATATCAGTTACAGCAACAGCTAGAGAAGCTACCCATAATGGGAAATTGATCCAGTAATTCCATGCAACACGAGATGCCCATTTTGGTCCAAATGCTTTTTTAACCCATGTATATAAACCACCTTCACTAGGGAAAGAACTCCCTAGTTCAGCAGTTATTAATCCATAAGGTAAACAAAAAGCTAAAATTAGAAACATCCACCAAAAGTATTGTGAATTACCAATTGCCGCAGTAGGAGCTACTGATTCAGAAACTAACGTTATACAAACAGTAGCAAGTATTGCGTCAAATAATTTAAATTTCTTTGTTTTCATTTCAATACCTTCCTTAAATACCTAGTTTATCTTTACAAATTTTAACAGTTTCGTCACGTTTACCCATAAAGTATACTAATAAAGCTCTAATTGATGTTAATCTATTTTCTGCTTCATCAAATACAATTGAGTATTTTGAATCTATTACTTCATCAGTAACTTCTTCATTACGTGTAGCAGGTAAACAGTGCATAAATTTAACTGTTGGCTCTGCTTTTTTTATCATGTCCATATCAACTTGATATTTAGGGTAGAATACATTCATTCTTTCTTCTTCTGATAATTCTGCTTCATATAATCCATACCAAACATCAGTATAAATAAAGTCAGCATTTTTAATTGCTTCATCTTCATCCTCAGTAATTAAGAATGAACCTCCTGAAATTTTACAGTTTTCTTCAGCAATTTTTTGAAAATGTTCATTTAATTGGAATCCTTTAGGTCCGTACTGAACAAAGCTTCCTCCTAATTTAGTAACAATCATCATAAGTGATGCACAAACTTGTGTAGCATCTCCTACGAATACAACTTTAATGTCTTCGAAATTTTTACCTTCTGGTAAATGTTCAAACATAGTTGTAACATCTCCTAATTCTTGAGTAGGGTGATTGTAGTCACTCATACCATTAATTACTGATATATCAGCATATTTAGCTAATTCAGCTACATTTTCATGCTTAGCAACACGTGCCATAAGTATATCTACTAATCTTGATAATACTTGCGCTGTATCACTCATTGATTCATGTGAACCAAGTTGTATTTGACCTGGGGCTAAATACTGAGCGTGTCCTCCTAGTTGTGTCATTGCTGTTTCAAATGAAACTCTTGTTCTTGTTGATGATTGCTCAAATATCATACCTAGAGTTTTGTGGTATAACACATTTAAATCATGCCCACTTTTTAAAGTTTTTTTAATTAGTAAACCTAATTTAACTAAATCAACCATTTCCTCTTTCGTAAAATTTTGAGTATCAATATAATCTTTTTTTCTTTCCATATTATCTATCCTCCTATAATAAATATAGCACAATATTTTTTTGATTTCTAGTAATTAATATAAATTATGTAAAGTGAAAATTAACTTAGTATCGTAGTAGCAATAGTAAGTATTAATATATTAACAAGTAGAATACATGCGATTACTTTTAGCACCCATTTTAACCAAGTTGTATATTGTACTTTTGCAAGTGCTAATCCACCCATAATTGCTCCACAAGTAGGAGTAAATAAATTAACTAATCCATTAGCAGCAACATAAGTCATTATAGTAGCTTCAACATTGTATCCAACTTCATGAGCAAGTGGTCCCATAATAGGTGCCGATAGACTCGCTAAACCACTACTAGATGGAACTAGTACTGATAAACCCATATGTATTAAATAGTTAAGTGGTGTAAATATAATTGGAGAGACATCTTTTAATAAATTTGCTGCATTAACAATTATATAACTACTTAAATGTGTTTCCATCATTAATACACTAGCACCACGAGCTACTGCAATAATAAGAATTACACTCATCATTTCACTAGCACCTTTAATAAAAGTTTTAACAATTATACCTTCATGCATTTTATTAACAATAGCAATTATAATTCCACAAATTAAGAACCATAAAGAAGCATCATAGAACCACCATGTACCTAGTGGATTTCCTGTTAAGAAACTTGACCAGTTAAAGATATTAATATTAAATTCACTCCATGGTATAAATCCGATAATCATTACTAAAAATGATAGAGCAAACAATATTAATGTTAAAGTTTGTCTTTTAGTTAATTTTAAGTTTGATTCTACTTTCTCATTACTGAAATTTTTATTCATATCTTCTACTTCTTGTAGAGATAAGAACGTAGATCCCTTATCTTCAATTACTTTTTTAGCATATTTCATAACGAAGTAAATACTAATAAGTAGAGTAGTAATCCACAGTATCAATCCAAGAACGATTATTATACCTTGATTAACTTCTATATTTTCAGGAAGTGCTGATATAGCAGCTCCGACAGCGAATGGATTTACAGTTGAACCAAGTACTCCAGAACCAGCTCCTAGTAAAACTATTGAACTTGCTACTAGTGTATCCATACCAGCAGCAACCATAACACCAGCTAATAAAGCGTAGAATATTACTGTTTCTTCAAGCATTCCATATGTAGTTCCTCCAATAGAGAATATAAACATAAGAATAGGAATTAACAATATTTCTTTTCCCTCTAATTTCGATATAAGGACTTTTATTCCTTTTTTAAATGCTCCTGTACGATTAACGATTGCTAAAAATCCTCCTAGTACTAAAACAAATAAACATACATCAATCGCATTTTCGAACCCTAAGATAGGGGACATTAAAGTTGTAGCTAAATCTGCTTTGATAACACCAGTACCTTCTACAACCATGCCATCTACTACTTCAGCACTTGGTAAAAAGTGAGTAGAAATGGCAAGAATAAATATGATTATAAATATGATTGAGAACGATGATAATAATTTTCTTTTTTTCTCTTTTGACATAAATTCCTCCTACTTAAGCGTTGCATACATTACAGCTTTAATTGTGTGTAATCTATTTTCTGCTTCATCAAATACTTTTGATTTGTTACTATTAAATACTTCATCAGTAACTTCCATAGCAGTGATATTAAATTTATCACTAATTTCTTTACCGATTTTGGTATTGATATCGTGAAATGCTGGTAAGCAATGTAAAAATATTGTAGTATCTTTTGTTTTATCCATCATTTCTTTATTGATTTGATATGGGTATAATTCTTTGATTCTACTTTCCCATACACTATCCGCTTCTCCCATTGAAACCCATACATCAGTACAAACTACATCTGCATCTTTGATTACTTCATCAATAGACTCAGTTAGTGTTATTGTAGAATTGTTGCTAGTGGCAATATTTTTACAAGTTTCAACAAGCTCGTTGCTTGGCCATAAATTACGTGGCGCTATTGTAGTAAAATTAATACCTAATTTAGCACATACGGCCATGTAAGAATTACCCATATTATTTCTAGCATCACCAATAAAAACTAAATTTAATCCTTCTAATTTATTAAAGTTTTCTTTAACTGTTAATATATCCGCTAACATTTGAGTAGGGTGGAATTCATCAGTTAATCCATTCCAAACTGGAACAGTACTATTAATTGCTAGTTCCTCAACAATGTTCTGTCCGAATCCACGATATTCAATTCCATCATACATACGTGATAATACTTTAGCAGTGTCGGCAATACTTTCTTTTTTCCCCATTTGAGATCCAGTAGGACCTAAGTAAGTAGTATGCATACCTAAATCATAAGCAGCAACTTCAAAAGCACATCTAGTTCTAGTAGAATCTTTTTCAAATATCAAAGCAATATTTTTTCCCATCAAACTAGCATGATTAACACCTTCTTTTTTTAATTTTTTAAATTCTGCACTTAAATTAATTAAATATAATAATTCTTCTTTACTGAAATCTAATACTTTTAAAAAGTTTCGTCCTTGTAAATTCATTTTAATCCTCCCTTATTAGTGGCATACTCATACATCTAGGACCACCTCGACCACGCGATAATTCTGCACTTTCCATCTCTAGTACTTTTATACCGTATTTTCTTAGTATTTCATTTGTTATGTTATTACGGTTATAACAAACAACAACTCCAGGACTAATGCATAATGTATTTGAACCATCATTCCATTGTTCTCTTTGGGCACCGACTATATCACCACCTGCACATGGGATAAGTGTTATATTTCGTGATAAATATTTTTCTAAGATATGTTCTAAACTATCATTAAGTTCAATAACATTTAGATCTTCAAATGTTGTAGGATCATCACCCTCTGTTATTTCAAATACTTTTAAAGTATCCATAATACCAGGATGATATGTAAATTTATCATAATCTATTTGTGTGAATACAGTATCTAAGTGCATAAATGCTCTAGTATTAGGAATAGAAAATGCTAAGATGGTTTTTATTTTTGATGTAGAATCAGAAAATATTCCACGCGCTAAATCATCAATTGCTTCAGCTGTTGTACGTTGTGATATTCCAACAGCAATTGTGTTTTCATTTAAAATTAAAATGTCACCACCTTCGATTGAATAATATTTATAGCGGTCATAATATTTTTTTACTGTTCCCTGATAATCTGAATGATAATTGAAAATATATTCAGCATATATAGTTTCACGACAGCGAGTAATTGAATACATCCTATTTAAAGATATACCGTGTCCAATACTTGCAAAATTGTCTCTAGTAAAATATAAGTTAGGCATAGGATCAGTTAAAAAATCACCTTTTTCTTTCACTAAATCTACTAAAGATTTTTCTTTTTCTAGTTCTTCAAATTTTAATTCATCAATTTGAATACCTTCCATTGTTTTCAAAACTAATTGTTTTGTATCTTTAAATTTCATTAAATAATCTTTAACTAAATTTTTATATTTTTTGGTTTTTAAATTTGCTTCATTAATAAATTGAACAATAAATCTTTCCTTTATTTCTGGATTAGACTCTAATACTTCAGTCATTAAATCTTCAAGATATACGACTTCAACACCATTATCTTTTAAAATAGCTGCAAACTGATTATGTTCTTTGATCGCATCTTTTAAATATGGTATATCATCAAATAACAGTCGCTCTAATGAATTAGGCGTTAAATTTAATAATTCTTTACCTGGTTTGTGAAGTAATACTTTTTTTAGTGGTTTAATTTCACTGTTGACATTGATTTTCATGTTTCCTCCTTCTAAATGATAGCGTAAAAAAGAGTAGTTAAAAACAATGTTTAACTACTCTTGATTTACTTAAAATACTTTTCATACTAATTACCTCCTAGATAAGATTTAGTGTTATAAGTATACTTTCTATCTTAAATGAATAGTATCATATAAATTATAAAATGTAAAATCAACACATAAAAATATCTATTAGTTATTATAGTTAAAAATAAAAATACCATACTATAAATGGTGAAGAGTATGAATATTTATTTTTGTATAGATTTAAAAAGTTTTTATGCTAGTGTTGAGTGTGTCATAAGAGGATTAGATCCATTTAAAGTTAACTTAGTAGTAGCAGATATTAGTAGAGGGATGGGAGCTATAACTTTAGCGGCCACTCCTAAAATAAAAGAACTGGGGGTAAAAAGTAGAGGTAGATTATATGAAATACCATCTAATATAAAATATACTGTAATTAAGCCTAGAATGAGAAAATACATGGAATATTCAGCTAATATATATGGTATATATTTGAAATATTTTTCTAAAGATGATATTCATGTTTACTCGATAGATGAAGTTTTTATAGATGTTACACCATATATGAATTTGTACAATAATGACTATTATAGATTAGCAAAAACGATACTATTAGATGTTTATGAAACTACAGGTATTACTGCAACAGTAGGAATAGGAACTAATTTATTTCTATCTAAAGTAGCATTAGATATATTATCTAAACATGATAAAAATAATATAGCTTTTTTAGATGAAAAATTATTTAAAGAAAAATTATGGAAACATCAACCAATAAGTGATTTTTGGCATATTGGACCCAAAACTATGAAAAGATTAGAAAAATATAATATATATAATATGCATGATATTACATTGACTGATGAAAAGTTATTATATAGAGAATTTGGAATTAATGCTTTATTAATAATTGATCATGCTAATGGAATTGAGACTTGTACTATAAAAGATATAAAAAATTATAAACCGAGTTCTAATTCATTTAGTAGTAGCCAAATTTTATTTAGAAATTATAGTTATGATGAAACAATAATTATTCTTAGAGAAATGATTGAGGAATTAGTTGGAAAGATCATAGTTAAAAAGATGAAAACAAGAGGGTTAGCTCTATATATAGGATATAGTAAAAAAGAAGAAGTTAAGAGTGTTAAAATATCAAAAAAATTAGAACAAGATACTAATAATTTAAATTACATTATAAAAGAATATATTAGTATGTATAAAAAAGAGGTGAAGAAAGATTTGAAAATTAGAAAAGTAGGAATCAGTTTTTTTTATTTAACTAAAAATGCACCTATCCAATTATCTTTATTCAATGATGAAAAAATGGAGTATATAGATAACCAATTACAAGAAAATGTTGAATTGTTAAAAAATAAATATGGAAATAATACAGTGTTAAAAGCTATTAGTTATTCTAAAGCTGGTAATCAAATAAATAGAAATAAATTAGTTGGTGGCCATAATGCAGAATAGAGCTAAACAATTTATGAGTTTTGAACCTTTAAAAGGTTTTAGAGAAATGTTAATAGAAAAAGAAAAAGAAATAATAGAGTTGAAGGAACTAAATAATGATTATTTAGAATATTTGAATAGAGATATAAATAAAATTAATAAAGGAGATATAATTATAGTTGTTTATTATAAAGAAATGGATTATAAAAGATTAAGAGGAAAATTAAAATATATTGATAGAATAAAAAAAGAGTTAATTATAGATAATGAAAGGATTATGTTTGATTTAATTTTAAGTATAAAAAAAGAAGCTAAAACTTCTTAATCTATATTTAATTCATTTTTTAAAACTTTAGTAACAGCTTCATAACCTTTATCAGATAAATGTAGGCCATCGTATGTATATTCTTCTTTTAAATGACCGTTATCATCTTTTAAATGTGAATAAACATCAATATAGTCATAATCATAGTATTCAACTAGCAATTCTAACTTTTTGTTAGTTTCGTTAATAATTATATTATTTCTTTTTCCTATTCCACCTAAATGATATGAAAAATCAGTTTTATTTACTGGATATATTGATTGTAAGTAAAGTGAAGCATCTGGTAAATTTTCTTTAATATTCACAAATAACTCTTCCATATTATTTATAATATCATCACTATTATAATCAAAGAAAAAATCATTAGTACCGATAAGTAAAATTACACAATCAGGATTATGATTATATAAATCTTTTTCCAATCTATTTATAACATCAATTATAGTATTACCACTAATACCTGTATTTATATATTCATTATTATAGTATTTATCTAAATTATAACCTTCTGTAATAGAGTCACCAATAAATACTGATTTTTCACACTCACTAATTTCCTTGTTAGTTTCGTTAATTTCATTTACAATATTTATATCCTTATTAGTTTTATCAAAGTTAATATTTTTGATTATATTACTAAAGATATTTAATACTAATAAAATAATTATAAATTTAATTATTAACTTTTTATTCATAAAATCACCACGATTGATATTATATCATTATAATAAATATTTTTAAATAGAAATAGTGATTATTGTTTTACTTTATTTATTGTGTTATATTTAATTTAAAGTAGGTGTTTAAATGCAAAAAAAATTAAGAGAATTACTTGATAGAAGTTATAGTCCTTATTCAAAATACAGCGTTAGTGCATTATTAATTATGAACGATAATAAAATTATTGCTGGTGTTAATGTTGAAAATGCTTCATTTCCAGCAGGAATATGCGCAGAACGAAATGCTATTCATAGTGCAATAACTTGTGGCTATAAAAAAAATGATTTTAAAGAACTGCATATAATGAGTAAAGAAGAAACTAATATTATTACACCGTGTTTTTTATGTAGACAAACTATGATAGAATTTTTTGATGAAAATTTACAAGTCTTTTTATATAACTATGATGGAGATGTTAAAATTTATACAGTAAAAGAACTTTGTCCGTTACCGTTTATAAGTGAAAATTTAGGAAACTAAATTTTTTATTTTGCTTTATATTTATAATATGATATACTTGATTTTGTTATTTTTAAAGGAGTGAAATTATGATACAAGAAATTAATTTGAAAAATATTTTAAAATTTACTTTACCGGTTATTGCAACGATGTTATTTACATCTATATATGTAATGGTAGATGGGGTGTTTGTAGCAAACTTTATTAATGCTACCGCTTTATCTGCTGTAAATATAGTATTTCCAATAGTATCAGTTGTTTTAGCAATAGGGTTAATGATAGGTACTGGAGGATCTGCAATATATTCTAAGCTACTAGGAGAAGGTAAAAATATTGAGGCTCGTGAAAAGTTTACATTATTAAATATTTTTGCCTTTATAATGGGGTTAATAGTATTAGTTATAGTAAGATTAAATTTAGAAAATATTATATATTTTTTAGGTGGTAATGAGGAAAACTTTCATTATTGTTTTGAATATATGAATATATTATTATGGTTTATTCCATTATTAATATTTCAAGTTATTTTTCAAACAGCCTTTGTTTCTGCTAATAAACCAATATATTCATTTGCAGCAATGTTACTTGGAGGTATAGCAAATATTGTTCTTGATTATTTATTCATGGGAATATTCAATATGGGAATAGAAGGAGCTGCCATAGCAACTGGAATTGGATATGCCATACCATCGATTATAGGAGTAATATACTTTTCAACTAAAAGTAATAAATTAATTCATTTTGTTAAAACAAAGTTTGAATTAAGTTCTATTATGCATGCTTGTGGAAATGGTGCTAGTGAAATGGTTACAAATTTATCAACTGCAATTACTACTTTTCTTTTTAATGCAGCAATGCTTAGATTGGTCGGTACTGATGGAGTTAGTGCGATTACTGTAATACTTTATTCCCAATTTTTTTTACAGGCAGTATTTATGGGGTATTCAATGGGAATTGCACCTATAATAAGTTATAATTATGGAGAAAAAAACCATGTTAATTTACGTAAAATTTATACAACAAGTATAAAAATATTATTAGTTATTGCTTTAATAGCAACATCTTTATCTATTATTTTTGCTGATAATTTAGTAAGTATATTTGCAAGTGAGGGTACTAGAGTTTATGATTTAGCTTCAAGTGGATTATCTATATTTGCAATCGGATTTTTATTTTCTGGTATTAATATATTCGCATCAGTTTTATTTACTTCATATTCTAATGGATTAATTTCATCTATTATATCAATAGCTCGTACTTTTGTATTTATAACATTATCATTATTATTTTTGCCTGAGTTAATAGGATTAAATGGAGTATGGTTAGCAGTTCCTATTAGTGAATTTTTAACAATAATAATTGCAGTTATATTAATGAAAAAATATCAAGACAAATATTTATATAACGAGATTCAATTAAAAGAAATAGTAGAAGATCATAATATAATTACAATTACTCGTGAATTTGGTAGTGGGGGAAGAGAAATTGCTAAAAGACTTGCTGATAAACTGGGTTATCACTATTATGATGATGATATTGTTAAGTTGATTGCTAAGGAAAGTAAGTTAGATGAGAATTATATTATTAATAATAGTGAGGTTAAAAAGCATCAAAATCAGTATGCTTTTGCAACTAGTTTTAAAATTAAAAATGAATCTACTAGTGAAAAATTACAATTAGCACAAGCTAAAGTTATTAGAGATTTAGCGACAAGAGGAAATGCTATATTTGTAGGGCGTTGTTCTGATTATATATTAAAAGATTATAATCCGCTTAAAATATTTGTTTATTCTTCTGATATAAATACACGAATAGATCGTTGCTATAATAAAGTTCCTAGCGATAAAATACATAGTCGTGATATAATGAAAAACAAAATATTAAAAATTGATAAAGAACGTCTTAAATATTACGAAACTTATACTGGTGTTAAAAGAAATGATTTGAGTAATTATAATGTAATATTTGATACATCTAAAATTAATATTAAGTTAGCTGTTAATATGGTTGAACTTATTTATAAAAACAAATAGAAAAACTATTTGTTTTTTTTGTATACTTTTTAATTTATAGTTTAAAATATTAATGACTATATTTTATATTTTTGAAAAATGTATATAATTTGTAAAAAAATATTGTCAAGTAGTTTGTTGTTATGATATTATTAGGATAATAGTAGGGTATTAGAAAAGTAGGTAATGGCTATGAATAATAAAAAATATATAATTATTTTAATATTAATTGCAATTATGATTATTACTTTTAGCTTTGCATTAGTAAGTCAAGTATTAGTTATAAATGGTACTGCTTCTATAAATGCTGGCAATGGTTGGAATATTTCATTTGCTAATTTAGATGAAATAGTTGTTAGTGACTCAACGATTGTTAAAGAACTATCTAAACCAAATATTGTTGAAGATACTACTGCTATAAATAATTTTGATGTAGAATTTATGTCTGGGCCTGCAAATTTTTATTACACATTTGATGTTAAAAATACAGGGAATTTAGATGCAAAGTTACATACAATTAATTTAGAAAGTATAAATTGTTATCCGTCAAATAAAAATGATGACATTGCTATTTATGAAGCTAAAGAAGTATGTAAGTACATTGATGTGGATTTGACTTATGAAGATGGAACACCTGTAAAACCAGGAGATACACTTGATAGTGGAGAATCCAAAAAGATGAGAATGAATGTAGAATATAATTCTAATGTTGCTATATCTAACAGTGTGGAAGTAGATAATATTGGATTTAATCTAAATTACATTCAAGATTAATTAAGATATAATTCTTGTGAGAATTGTATATAAATATGTCTAGAGGAGGAAATTATGAAGACAGAAAGACAAACAAAAATTTTAGCTTTAATTGCTATCGTTATTGCAATTGGTGGACTATCAATTGGATTTGCAGCATTTAGTACAACATTAAATATAAATGGTGCAGCACAAGTAGAGGCTTCAAGTTGGGAAATTATATTTGAAAACTTAAGTGCAGAAACAGTTACAGGAACTGCAACAGAATTAGCAGCTCCAACTATTGCAACAGGATCTACTACTATTAGTGGATTTGATGCTAGTTTAACAACTCCAGGTGATACTATTGTTTATAACTTTGATGTAACTAACAATGGTACATTTGATGCAGAAATTGGAACTCTTACAGTAGCGGCTCCAACTTGTACAGGAACTGGTGCTACAGCAACTACTGATGCAGCAAATGTATGTGGTAACTTAACTTACACTTTAACTTATACTGATGGTACAGCAGTAGCTGTAAATGATACATTAGATGCTGGACAAACTAGAGGAATGAAAATTACTTTAACTTATGCAGCAGATACTACAGCAGCAGAACTACCAGCAGCTTTAGTTGAAGTAACAACTTTAGATGCTTCAATTATATACAATCAAGCATAGTCATAGATAGAAAGTGATGTAAATAATGAAAATTAGTCATGTAAAATTATACGTGATACTAATACTTATTATTTCACTAAGTTTAACCAATGTATTTCTATTAAATTTAAATATTTTAAACACTATAAATTTAATATTGTTCTTAGCTATAGTATTAGTAAGAATATTACTTGGATATGAAAAAGTAAGAACTCGTTACTTAAAAGATTCAATAATAACTATCTTATTATATACTTTGAGTTATTATATTATAATATATTTAGCAGGATTATTTATAGGATATTTATCATCGGGGTATAATAATACTTTAGAGGGAATCTTTAAAAATATTATACCTTATATGATATACATATTTTTAGTAGAAATACTTAGGTATTCTATAAATAAAAAGAGCAGTGAAAGCGCTCTTTTAATTATGTTTTCTACTATAACTTTTATTTTAATAGATTCAATAATTTATGGTCGTCTAGGAAGTATATCAAGTAGTTCAGATATAATTGAATTTTTATCGATAGGTTTATTTCCGGCAATTAGTAGAAATATATTGTTAACTTATACGGTGACTAAAATAGGTTTTATTCCAAACATTATATATCGATATATAATGGAACTAACGGTGTTTATATTACCAATTTCTCCTGATTTTGGAGAATATTTATATGCGATAATTATGTTAGTTTATCCATTAGGATTATTAGGAATATTTAGTATAACGTTTAATAAAAACAAAAAAAATAAAATTAGTTCAAGAGAAAATAAGTTGGCAAATAGAATAATTGTTACGACAATAGTTATAGTTATGCTAGTAACAGTTTCACTAACAAGTGGGATGTTTAAATATTATGCACTAAGCATAGGTTCTGGTTCGATGGAAAGTGAAATCGAAGTAGGTGATGTGGTAATTGTAAAAAAATTGTCCGAAAAAGAAATATTAAAGTTAGAAGTTGGAGAGATTTTAGTTTTTAAACAAAAAAATATAGTTGTAGTTCATAGAATTGTAGAAATTGATAATACTAATAATGAATTAAGAATTATCACTAAAGGTGATAATAATGAGGAAAATGATAATTGGATCGTAACGAACGAGGATATCATTGGAACAACTTCATTTAAAATTAAATATATAGGTTTACCAACTATATGGCTTAATGAAGCAATTAGATAAGAGGTGTAAAAATGTCTAAGAAAATCAAATATGAGGGGAAAGATAAATCATTTGAAGTGCCTAAAAGAAGAAGAAAATATAAACGTGGTGCAGTATTGTTTTTTTCAATATTAGCATTTATGATTTCTTTAATATTAGGAACAATAGCATTAGTTAATGGTTATACTTTTGAAGATAAATCTAACGATGTTACATACTCTGAAATTGGTTCTTCTAATTACAAAGTATATTTAAAAGAGAATAGCTATTTTGAACAAGCATATCTTGGAGAAGATATGGCTTATATATCTGATATAATTAATTCTATTAATGTTAGTTTTAACTACAGTTATAAATCTAGTGATATTCTAAATTATAATTATGACAATAAAGTTACAGCAACATTATATATAAATGATAGTGTTACTGATAAAGAATTATTTAAAGAAGAAGAAATTCTTTTAGAATTAGAAAAAGAAGAATTATCAAGTGATAAATTTAACTTTAATAAAGATGTTGATATTGATTATGATAAATATAATGAAAAAGTAAATGCTTTGAAAAAAGAATATGGTGTTCAAATTGAAAGTAAATTAGTTGTAACTATGGATATCGCAACAACAGGAAGTGATTTAGATGAAAATGCTGAATTTTCTAAAAATAATTCTATGAGTGTAGAAATTCCATTAAGTGAACAAACTATTAATATTAATAGTATTAATAAAAATATTTTAGAAGAAGGAACATTAAATGTTACTAATGAAATGGGAATATCTAATTTATTTTTAGTTATATTATCTGCAATATTCTATGGTATAGCGACACTTTATTTAGCAAAATGTATAAAAACATATATTCAAATTATTAACAAAAGAGATTTATATCAATTAACTATTAAAAAATATTTACGTGAGTATGATCGTATGATTGTAACAAGTTCACAACCTGATTTAAATGAGAATGTGTTTGAAAATAAAATAAGAGTAATGTCTATTGAAGAATTAATAGACGCTCATGATTCAACAGGTTCACCAATTGTATATTATGAAGTTATTCCAAATGAAAAAAGTTACTTTATAATTATTAATGGACTTACATTGTATAAACTAACAATTTCTAGAGCTTATTTAGAACAACATAAAAATGGTAAAAATTAATTTACCATTTTTTTATTTGCAAATTTTTCTATTAATATTCTATTAGTATGTAACCGCTTTATATCATTATTTATAGCTATAGCTTTTTCTACACAAATTAAAGAATTTTTATAATCTTTTTTTTCAAAATAGCATATAGATAATAAATCATAAATGGTATGATCCCAACTAAATATCTCATTAATATAACTTTTTGTTCTGTTCCTAATCTTTAGTGCTTCATAACATAAATTATAAACATCTTTATAGTTTCCTAATTTATACTCCATTAATGCTAACTCTACATAAGGATCTCTTAAATATGGTGCTATATTAATAGCTTTATTTAACCACATTCTTGCTTCATCGTATCTATTTAGGTTTTGGTAGTTTCTTGCTATAAAGCGCATTGATGCACATTTTTCATCATTCCAATTTGCGCTTTCTAAATTAATATGTTTAATTAATGTATCGATAGATTTATTATATTTATTATAGTACATATATTCTCTACCTAAATAATGCATATTGCGATCATTTGTAGGATCTTCACTTATAGCTAATTCTAGTAGAGGTAAATAACTACTTCGTGATTTTTCTTTATCTGGGTAGTGATTTAAAATTATGTTATCACATGTATTAAATAATTCATTGTTATTAATATTTTTTAAAACTTCGTGAACTGGATATATCCATTTATAATCATGTCTGCTATGAGTTTTTTCATAATAAAAAGTAACTAATGGTTTATTATTTTTATCGATGGCCCAATTAAAAGTATATCTTAATCGGTTTACATTCTGATTCCATGCATTTTCCATTTTTTCACGCCAACCTTGTTCAAATACTTCATCTAAATCAGAACAAACACAAATATCACAATTGTCTGGCACTAAACTTAAAGATTCATTTCTTGCTACATCAAATCTCCAAGGAAATATAATTTTGCTATGAACATTAACACCGTTTTCTTTAAGTAAATTTATAGTATCATCAGTACTACCAGTATCTAGAACATAAATTTCATCTGCTTCTTGCATTGATTCACACCATCTATTTACAAATTTTTCTTCATTTTTACAAATTGCGTAAACACAAACTTTGTACTTATTCATTAATTAATCCTTACAATAGTTATATTTGCAGAAAATCCATTATCTAAAACTGTAGTTATACTTGATGGTGTACTATTTCTAATTTCGATTTGTTGATTTGCGGTAGCAGTAAAAATTACACTACCAGAAATGTCAGCTCCAGAAGTATTATTAATAGTAGTTCCAGAGTTAGCTGATGCAATGTAAGTAGCATTAGTAACATCATAAACTCCAAGTGAAATTATATTTGGAGAAGAGGTAGCACTAGTTACAGCAGCATCCCAATTAACTAAATATTGCCCTGCATTAAGGATAGTGAATATCCCTGAATTATATGTAATGTTATTAATTTCTGGTGTAGTAGTAAAAACTAATGGTGAATCAGTTGTTACGGTAGCTGCTGTAGTAAGTGTAGCGAAGGCATAAGTATTAAAACCAGCTGATCCAGTTGGTCCAGTTGGTCCGGTTGGCCCAGTAGGCCCAGTAGGTCCAGTAGCACCATCAATTCCAGTTGGTCCAGTAGGTCCGGTTGGCCCAGTAGCACCGT
>CAYJJT010000005.1:0-18338 GCA_964370575.1 uncultured Muribaculaceae bacterium
AAAGTAATTATAAGATGTGATTTTAATGTACCATTAAAAAATGGAATAATAACTGATAACAATAGAATAGTAAGTAGTTTACCAACTATAAAATATGCTTTAGAAAGAAATGCTAAGATAATATTAATGTCACATTTAGGAAGAGTAAAAACTGATGCAGATAAGACTAATAAAAGTTTAAAAGTTGTGGCAGAAGAGTTAGCAGATTTGTTAAAAAGACCAATCAAATTTGTAAACAATACTCACGGTAAACTTTTAGAAAAAACAGCTAGTGAATTATTACCTGGAGATATATTATTAGTTGAAAATACTAGATTTGAAGATGTTGATGGAGACTATGAAAGTAAAAATAATTCAGGATTAGGAAAATATTGGGCTGAACTAGGTGATGTTTATATAAATGATGCATTTGGAACTTCTCATAGAGCACACGCATCTAATGTAGGAATTGCTACTTATATACCTAGTGGATTAGGATTTTTAGTCGAAAAAGAAATCAATGAACTAGAAAGTGTTGTATATAATCCAGAACATCCTTTTTCATTAATTTTAGGAGGAGCAAAAGTTTCTGATAAAATTGGAGTTATTAATAATTTAATTAATAAAGTAGATTATTTTATATTAGGTGGAGGAATTGCTAATACATTTTTAAAAGCAAAAGGACTTAATATTGGAGAATCTCTTCATGATGAAGCATCTTTAGAATATTGTAAAAATATGCTTAACACATATGCAGATAAATTAATTTTACCAATTGATGTAGTAGTTAAAACTATCAAAGATGATAAAGAAATACATAAAACAGTAAAAGTGGAAGATATTAATAATGGAGATATAATTTTAGATTTAGGCGATGAAACAATTAATTTTGTAAAGCCATATTTAGAAGATAGTGCCTTAATAGTTTGGAATGGTACTGTAGGTATGACTGAAGTTGAAGCGTTTAGACAAGGAACAGATAAATTATGTGGTATAATAAGTAAAACAGTAGCAACTACTATAATTGGTGGTGGAGATACAGCTGGTGCAGTAATAAATTTAGGATACAGAGAAAAAATGTCTCATATATCAACTGGTGGAGGAGCTGCTTTAATGTTATTAGAAGGTAAAAAACTTCCCGGTATTGAAGTGATTGATGATAAATAGTTAGGAGAAAGTTATGGCAAAAATTAAGAAACAGAAGAGTAATATCTTAAATTATCTTATATTAGCTGCTATAACTTTTTTAGTACTTTATTTTTCATTAAAAGATAATTTTGATGAAATAATTGAACAATTATTAAATGTAAATATACTTTGGATAGCGATAGCGATTATTTTATCATTTGCTTTTTACTTTTTTAAAGCACTTAGTTTACATCGTTTAATAATAAGATATAAAAAAGGATATACATTTAAAAAAACTTTAAAAATAGTATTAAGTACTCAATTTTTTAATGGAATAACGCCCTTTGCTAGTGGAGGCCAACCATTTCAAATTTATATGATGAAAAAAGATGGTATAAAATTAGTAGATTCAACTAATATAGCTATTCAAAATTTCATTCTTTATCAAATAGCATTAGTAATTTTAGGTACTATTGCAATAATAAGTAATTTCTTTTTCAACTTTTTAGCTGAATCTCATGTATTAAAAGAGTTAGTTACAATTGGATTTGTTGTAAATGCAGTAGTAATAGTTGGTTTATTTTTAATCTCGTTCAACAAGAAATTTAATAGTATCATTGTTAATTTTGGAATAAAAATATTAACTAAAATTAAAGTTGTGAAAGATCAAAAACAAAAAAGAAAAGAATGGGATGAAACATTATCAAAATTTAATGAAGGTGCACAAGTATTAGTTAAAAGTAAACGATTTTTTATTAAAGCGATAGTAGCAAATATTATAGGATTAAGTTGTCAATATTTAGTTCCTCTAGCTATAATATATAGTATGGGAGATTATACTAGTATTACTGCTGGTTTAACAATTTGTACTAGTGCTTATGTAATGTTAATAGGATCATTTATTCCGATTCCAGGAGGTACTGGAGGATTAGAATTCGGTTATGTGTCATTCTTTGGAAATTTCCTTAAAGGAAGCATATTACAAGCTTCTATGTTAGTATGGAGATTAATAAATTACTATTTAGCAATTATAATAGGTGCAATGGCAATGAATATGAAGGAGAGAGATTAGTATGAGAATAGGTATGTTTACTGATACATATCCACCATTTATAAATGGTGTTTCAACTAGTATTGCAATGCTAAAAAATGCTTTAGAAAAAGAAGGCCATGAAGTATTTGTAGTTACTGTAAATAATGATATGTTTAAATATCAAAAAGAAGAAAATGTAATAAGAATACCTGGAGTACCAATAGGTATTTATGATTATAGATTAACAGGTATTTATCCTCTTAGAGCTATCGATACAATTCGTAAATGGAAATTAGATGTTATTCACTCCCACACTGAGTTTGGAGTGGGAACTTTTGCAAGATTACTTGCTAAACAATTAAATATTCCATTAGTTCATACTTATCATACTATGTATGAAGATTATGTACATTATGTTACAAAAGGACATTTTAACAATTCAGGTAAAAAGTTAATTGAACATTTAACTAAATTTTATTGTGATAAAACAGCAACTGAATTAATCGTTCCTACTAAGAAGACTTATGACTTATTTAAAGAAAAATATAAAGTTGATCGTAATGTACATATAGTTCCTACTGGAATAGAAGTAGAGAGATTTTATAAAGAAAATTTTAAAAGACAAGAAATAAATGAACTTAGACAAAAGTTAAATCTAAGTAAAGATGATTTTGTTATATTATTTGTAGGACGCTTAGGAGAAGAAAAAAATGTTTCTTTATTAATTGAAGGACACTATGGAATTATTAAACAATATAAAAATGCTAAGTTAGTTATAATTGGAGATGGTCCTGATAGAAATAAATTTGAATCTTTATCAAAAAAATTAGGACTTACAAATAGTGTGATATTTACTGGTAAAGTTCCTTGGGAAGAAGTTCCTAAATATTATCAACTTGCTAATATATTTACAACAGCAAGTCATACTGAAACTCAAGGTTTAACAGTTATAGAAGCAATGGCAGCAAGTATACCAGTTGCAACTCTTGATGATGAAGCTTTTAAGCTAGTTGTGGTAGACGGGTTGAATGGTTTGTTATTCAAGAACAAAAGAGAGTATAAAAAAACGATTATTAAGTTAATTGAAGATAGTAAACTACATAGAAGTATGTCTAAACAAGCACGTATTACAGCAGATGCTCATTCTGCCAAGTACTTTGCTATAAAAGCATTAGATGTTTATAAAACTGCTATTGGTGAACGCAGTGAGGCAGTAGTAAATCAGAAGATAAAAGATAAAATAAGAGGGTTTTTTAAAAAAGTTTATGGAAAAAAATAAAATATTAATTGCAAATTTAAAAATGTATATGAGTTCAACTGACATCAAAAATTATTTAGATAATATTGTAGGGTCTGTTAATAATAAAAATTTAATTATATGTCCATCAAGTTTATATACCCCATATTTTTTAAAGAAAGATTTCATGGTAGGGGTTCAAGATATTAGTGATCATGATACAGGTGCTTATACCGGAAGTATTAGCGCAAAACAAGTAGCTTCATTAAAGATTAAGTATACAATAGTTGGTCATAGTGAAAGAAGAAAATATCACAATGAAACAAACACAATTATAAAAAATAAGTTAATAAACGCATTAAATAATAACATTATCCCAATATTATGTATTGGAGAAAATGAAATTGAGAAAAATAATAATTTAACTAAAGAAGTTTTAATTAAGGAAATAGAAGAAGTATTTGCTAATATAGATAAAGAATTATTAGATAATGTAATTATTGCATATGAACCAATATGGGCAATTGGTTCAGGATTAACACCAACTCCTGAAGAAGTAGATAATACAATTGAATTTATAAAAGAATATATAAAAAGTAATTATTATGTAAATAATAAAGTTATATATGGTGGAAGTATAAGCACAAAAAATATAAATGAATTTAATATTATGAACAATATTGATGGTTATCTAGTTGGTAGTGCTGCAGTAGATAGTAATGAATTACTAAAATTGAAAGAAGTCGTTTTATAATGGCTTTTTATTTTTCGACAAAACTAGCTATATTGTGCTATTTAAAATATTTATATAGTTTTGTATAATTAATTTATAGTAGTAACAATTTTGAAAGGGAATAAAAGAATGAATAAAGTAAAGATATTAATGATTGATGATAACGTAAATTTAGTAAATATGGTAAGAGAGTATTTTACTGATCACGACAAAATAGAAGTAAGCCATGTAGCTTTTGATGGAGAGACAGGTATAAATGCAATTGAAAAACATTATGGAGAATATGATATAGTTGTACTCGATTTAATCATGCCTAACAAAGATGGACTATATGTTTTAAAAGAAATGCAAAAAAGAAAAATACACCAAAAAGTTATTGTAGTAACAAGTTATAATGCTAGTGAAGTAATCAGAGAAGTATCAGAGTTTGGTGTTAGTTATTTTATATTAAAACCATTTGAATTAAAAGATTTAGAAGATAGAATACTACTGTTAAACAATAATGGTGAACTTGAGAAAAAGGCTATTGATTTTACTTATAATAATTTACAAATAAGTGTTACTAAAATATTACATGAGTTAGGAATACCATCTCATATTAAAGGATATCAATATATAAGAGAAGCTGTTACGATAGTTTATGAAAAACCAGAAGTTATCGGTGCAATAACAAAGGAGCTATATCCAGAACTTGCACAAAAATTTGATACTACAGTTTCAAGGGTAGAAAGAGCAATTAGACATGCTATTGAAGTCAGTTGGAATAGAGCTAAGTGGGATTTGATGGAAGAAATTTTTGGTAATAGCGTTGATATTGACAAAGCAAAACCAACTAATAGTGAGTTTATTGTTACAATTGCTGATAAAATGCAGTTAGAATTTAATCTGTTAGGTGTCTAAAATATGTAAAAAAGTATTATTATAATTGTATATATAACTTTTTTCCTATATAATAATTTATAGGTGATGATATGAAAAAAAGTTTAATATTTATAACAATAATAATAAGTATGTGTTTAATATTGCCAAATAGTGATGTATATGCATTTACTCCAGGTACAAATAATAGTACATATAATCCTGATAATACTACAACTTCGAATAATAATTCATATGGAACTACTCCAGGTACTAATGGAAGTACTGCTCCATCAACAACTGCACCAGATTATGGTTCTACATCTGGCTCAACACCAGGAACTGGGTATAATCCAGGGCTTGATCTAGAAGATTATATACCTCCGACAGAAGAAGAAATTATTACTACAGTAATTAATAATAGCATTAATATGACTTCTTCACGTGATGAGTGTAATAATGTTTGTGATAATAATTTTTCTGGTGAACCTAGAAATTCAGAATGTAAAAATTTATGTAAAACTAAATATGATGAAGCAGATAAGGCAGCAGAAGATGAAAAATATGCTGAATATGATGATGCAATTAATTCATTAATACAATCTGAATACACTTCAATTTATAGTGTGGAAGAATGTAAAAATCTTTGTACTTCAGCATATTCAAATGATTCTGATATTTTTAATAGATGTTTATATATATGCGATGAAAATAAAGAAGAGTTAGAAGAAAAGGCTGATAATAGACTTAATCATGAAGGTAGTGTAAGTGAGTGGGATAAATTATTCGCAACTGCTACAAATCCAGCTGAATGTGGAGGGATAATGACTTCAAGATTTTTAGAGTTATTAGTTCAAGTTTATAATACAATAATTTTAGTTGCAGGTATTTTAGCAATTATCTTAGGAGCTAGTGATTTCTTAAAAGCAACTGGTAGTGATGAAAAAGACTCATTAAATAAATCATTTAAAAAATTAATGACTCGATTAGTAATACTAATTATATTATTTATTCTACCTCAAATAATTATCTTTATATTAGATACATTTGGTGATGAAGCCATGAAAACTTGTTTAGAACATTTTTAAAATTAGGTATAACCTAATTTTTTTGTTTCTTGTATTAATTATTAATAAATGATAAAATTAATTATAGTAAGAATAGGTGATAAATATGAAAAAGACAGGTTTTACTTTAGTTGAATTATTAGGAGTTATAGTAATACTTGGTATTTTAGTAATTTTAGTTTCTCCTCCAATTATAAATAATATTAGAAATGCTAATACAGCAATTGATAAATCTAATATTACATTACTTTATAGTGAAGCAGACACGTATATAAAAGATAATTTAAATGATTATAATTTATCTAGTGGTAATAATATTTGTATATCTATTGAAGAATTAATAAATGAAGGTATAATAAATGAAGAAATAATTGTAGGAGAAAATGTAAATTCTAGTTTAAATCTAATATTTACAGTTGACTCAAATAGAAGATTAGATTATGAACTGGAATTATATGAAACTTGTTCTAAATAGGAGGATTTATGTTGAATAATAAAGGTTTTTCATTTATTGAAATGCTTACAGTAACAATAATATTATGTATAATAGCTATCGCTGCTTTTCCAGTAATACTTAGTTTAACTGATTCTTCTAATGAACAAATATATGATACAAATGTAAAAGCAATTGAAAAAGCTGCCTTAACATATGCGATTGATAATAGTACTGATCTTCAAGAGAATGAAGAAGATGCTAGATTTATTAGTTTAGATGATTTAGAAAAATTAGAATATATTAAAAATTCAGATATAACCGACCCTAGAAATGATATTGAGATGAATGGTTGTGTAATGATATATTTAAATGAAGATGATCAATATAAAACAAAGTACTATGAAGATACTTGTAATAATATAGGTAGTGAATATGCCCCTAGGATTGAAGTTTTAAAAAATATTGATGACACATATGAAGTCAACTCAGGAAATGAGGTTATTTTACCTACTATAAAAGCAACAACAGTAACTGATGTTGAATTAGATATACCTGAGCCTAATTTTTTTTGTAATAATAAAGAAGTAGAAACATTAGATGAGGGGCGAGTAGGAGATAAGTGTGAAATAATTTTTAAAATTAAAGATCCTAATAATAAAATTACAAATAAAGAAATATTTAAAGTTGAAATAGTTGATACATTAGATCCTGTTATTATGGTAAATGGACAAAGTAAGAGTTTTACGATGAATGTACTTGTTGATAGTGATTTTGAGATTATGAAACCAATAATAGTAGATAACAGTGATGAAATTAAAGATAGTACTATCAAGACAAACATAAATCCATTTATACCGGGTACTTATGAAATTATTTATAGTGCTACTGATATATATGATAATGTTGGTATTTTAATTGTTACTATCAATGTAATAAATGATGCTCTTTTAGAAGAAAATAAAATTATAGTTGATAATGCTAGTGTATTGCCAGGTGACGGAATTTTAGAAAAAAATGATATTGGTGAATATATTTTTAAAGGTACAAATCCTAATAATTATATTACTTATAATAATGAATTATATCGCATAATAAAATTAGATACAAATGGTATAAAAGTTATCAAGTTAAATGAACTTATTAAAACAGTATATAGTACTAAAGAAAGTACTAATTATAGTAGTAGTGAATTAAAAAAAGTATTTGATGAATTTAGTAAAGATATTACTGAAAAAGGGATAAATAAAGAATATAATTTTAATGCCGGTAAGATTGATTTAATTAATATATTACCTATCGATGAACTATTTATTGATGAAAGTAGTTATAGAATAACTGATTCTTACATAAGCAATATAAATGTCAGCGATTATATTAATGCATCAAATTCCAGTGCTTGTTTAAATAATATTAGCGATTGTAAAAATGATAATTATTTAAACTTAAGTAATAGTTATTTGACAAATCATACTGCCAGTGATATTTCAGTAGTAACAATTACTAATGGTAGTATTATTGATAAATTTGTAGGTGAAACAGTAAGTATTTATCCAGTTATTTATTTGAGTGGATATGAATCATTTAGAGGAACAGGAACACTTGATGATCCTTATGAATTAATATTTTAAGCAATCTATGATTGCTTTTTTTATATAGTTAATTATGTTATAATGACCTAGGTGATGTTATGTTTCAGATTGGAAATATTAAAATAGATAATAAAATAGTACTAGCTCCAATGGCTGGTATATGTAGTAGTGGATATAGAAGAATTATAAAAGAAATGGGTTGTGGACTTATATATGCTGAAATGGTTAGTGATAAAGCAATTTATTATGGAAGCAAAAAAACAATTGATATGCTTTATATGACAGATATGGAAAGACCTATTACACAGCAAATATTTGGTAGTGATAAAGAATCGTTCGTTATTGCAGCGAAGTATATATGTGAAAAAATGAAACCAGATATAATTGATATTAATATGGGATGTCCAGTTCCAAAAGTAGCACTTAGAGCTCAAGCAGGTAGTGCATTACTTAAAGACCCTGATAAAGTAGAAGAAATTGTAAAAGCAGTAGTAGCAGCTGTAGATATACCAGTAACAGTTAAAATAAGAAGTGGATGGGATTTTAATAGTATAAATGCTGTTGAAATTGCAAAACGTTGTGAAAAAGCAGGAGCAAGAGCAATTGCTGTACATGGACGTACAAGATCACAAGGTTATAGTGGTAAAGTAAATTTAGATGTTATAAAAGATGTTAAAGCTAGTGTTAATATCCCAGTAATAGGTAATGGAGATGTAACTAGTTATAAGGATATGATTCATATGCTTGAATACACTAAATGTGATGCTGTTATGATTGGGCGTGGAGTACTTGGTAATCCATGGCTAATTAAAGAGTGTGTTGATTATTTAAAAGATTCTTCCTTACCTAAAGAAGTAAGTATTAAAGAAAAATTTGATATGATACGTAAACATTTAGAATATTTAATGGAATCTATTGATGAGAAAACTAGTGTATTACAAATGCGTACTCAAATTAGTTATTATTTAAAAGGAATAAAAGTCGGAAATGAAATAAAAAGTAAGTTTTTTAAGCTTACGACAAAAGAAGAAGTATTTAATTTATTAGATGAGTATGAACAATTAATCATAAATGAATTATAAAATATATAATTTAGTTAATATGACTAGTAATTAAAGGGTTAAATATGGTAATATATAAGCGTAATAACTATGAATTACAAATATATTAAATTAGTAGAAATGGTGATAAAATGAGAGAATTTTCAGAACAAGAATTAGTTCGTAGACAAAAAGCAATCGATTTAGAAAATATGGGTATTAATCCATACGGAGATAGATTTGATATCGATACTGATTCAAAAGAAATAAAAGAAAAATATAGTGAATATACTAAAGAACAATTAGAAGAGATGGAAGTAAAAGTAATTGTTGCTGGTAGAATTATGACTTCTCGTGGTAAAGGTAAAGCGGCATTTATGCACATTCAAGATAAAGAAGGTCAAATACAAGTATATTTAAGACAAGATTTATTGGGTGAAGAATCATATGAAATAGTTAAAAAAGCTGACTTAGGAGATATAGTTGGAATTGAAGGTAAGTTATTTAAAACTAATGTTGGAGAACTTAGTATTAAAGCTTTAAAGTATACACACTTAGTAAAAGCATTAAGACCATTACCAGAGAAATTTCATGGGCTTACTGATACAGAAGAAAGATATAGACGTCGTTATGTTGATTTAATTATGAATGAAGAAGCTAGAAAAGTAGCTTTTACTAGACCTAAAATTATTAGATCAATCCAAAATTACTTAGATAATTTAGGATATACTGAAGTAGAAACTCCTGTTTTAGGAACTATTTTAGGTGGAGCAAGTGCTAGACCATTTGTTACACATCATAATACACTTGACATTGATATGTACTTACGTATCGCAACTGAGTTGCCACTTAAAAGATTATTAGTTGGTGGTATGGATGCTGTTTATGAAATAGGTCGTCTATTTAGAAATGAAGGAATGGATAGAACGCATAATCCAGAATTTACTACTATTGAAATTTATAAAGCTTACAGTGATATAAATGGAATGATGGATTTAACTGAAGGTATTATTAGTAATGCATGTATGAGTGTTTTAGGAACATATGAACTTAGTTATAAAGGTCATAATGTATCTTTAGCTCCAGGATTTAGAAGATTGTCTATGACTGAAGGAATCAAAGCTGAAACAGGAATAGATTTCAGTACTGATATGAGTTTTGAAGAGGCATGTGAAGTAGCTAAGAAACATGATATTGAAGTAGAAAAACATTTTAAATATGGTCATATAGTAAATGCCTTTTTTGAAAAATATGTAGAAGAAACTATTGTAGACCCAACATTTGTATTCGGTCATCCAGTAGAAATATCTCCTTTAGCGAGAAAAAACAAATTAGATCCAAGATTTACAGAAAGATTTGAATTATTCATCATTGGTAATGAGTATGCGAATGCGTTTACTGAATTAAATGATCCAATTGATCAATATGAAAGATTTGAAAGTCAAATTACTGAAAGAGAACTTGGAAATGATGAAGCAAACGAAATGGACCTTGACTATTGTGAAGCGCTTGAATATGGAATGCCACCAGCAGGTGGGATGGGTATGGGAATAGATAGGTTAGTAATGTTATTAACTAATTCTGAATCTATTCGTGAAGTTATTTTATTCCCAACTATGAAAGTAAAATAATTAGTGAAAGTTTATGTTTTAAGACATGGCCAAACAGATGGTAATCTGGGAGGAATTATGCATGGGCGTAGTGAAGCAGATCTTAATTCGACAGGTAAGATACAAGCTATAAATGTAGCATCTAAAATAAAAGATTTAGATATTGACTTTGTAGTTTGTTCACCAACAAGAAGAACAATAGATACAGCCAGATTAGCAGCACCAGGCATAAAAACAATATATGATAAGCGATTATTAAGTCGTGATCATGGAGAATTTCAAGGGGTAAGTAAGGACAGCTTAGATTTTGCTGAGTATTGGAATTACAATGTGAATAAACAATATATTAAAGCTGAGAGACTTAGTGATTTATATAATCGCGTTGACTTAGTAATAAAAGATATTAAAAAAAGATATAAAGATAAAAAAGTACTTATAGTTACACATAGTGGTATAACTAGAATGCTACATTTTTACTTTAATGGATTTCCTGAAGATGGAAATCTACTTAGATATAAACCAGTTAATGCTCTGTTAGAAGAGTATGAACTGAGTTAGAAAGAGGAAAATTATGAAAATATTATCAGTAAACTGTGGTTCATCATCACTTAAATTTCAAATGTTTACAATGCCAGAAGAAACAGTATTAATTTCAGGAGTATTTGAACGTATTGGAATTAATGGTGGTAAATATGCTATTAAAGTAAATGGAGAAAAAATAGCAAGAGATATCGAAATGGCTGACCATAAAATAGCATTCGAGTTATTAGTAAAAGAATTATTAGACAATAAAGTAGTTGAAAGTTTAGATGAAATTAAAGGAATTGGACACCGTGTTGTACAAGGTGGAGACTTCTTTAAAGATTCTGTTGTTATAGGAGATGTTGAATTAGCTAAAATAGATGAATTATCAGCATTAGCTCCACTTCATAATCCAGCAGCGATCATCGGTATCAATGCTGCTCGTGAAGTAATAAGTGGTGCAGTTAATACTGCAGTATTTGATACTTCATTTCATCAAACGATGCCAGAAGAAAACTTTATTTATGCTCTACCATATTCTTGGTATGAAAAATTTAAAGTACGTCGTTATGGTATGCATGGAACAAGTCATAAGTATGTATCAATTCGTATGAATGAAATTTTAAATAAAGAAAATACTAAAATTATTACATGTCATGTAGGTAATGGTGGAAGTGTAAGTGCTGTAGTAAATGGTAAATGTATTAATACTTCTATGGGTCTTACTCCAAATGCTGGACTTGTAATGGGTAGTCGTTGTGGAGATATTGATGCATCAATTTTACCTTATATTATGGATCAAACTGGTATGAGTACTAAAGATATTGATAATGCTATTAATAAAGAAAGTGGATTACTTGGTATTAGTGGTGTAAGTAGTGATGCTCGTGATATTGAAGATGGAATCAAAGAAGGAAACCAAAGATGTGTTTTAGCAAATACAATTTACATGAAAAGAATTGTAGATTATATTGCTAAATATTATGTAGAAATGGGTGGAGCTGATGCAATAGTATTTACTGCTGGTGTTGGTGAAAATGGAATTGATGCAAGAAGTGAAGTAGTAAATAGATTAGGAGCTTTAGGTGTTATATTAGATGATGAAGCTAATAATTGTCGTGGTAAAGAAGTTTGTATTACAACACAAGAATCTAAAATTCCAGTTTATGTAATTCCTACTGATGAAGAAGTAATGATTGCTCGTGATACATTTAACTTAATAAAATAGAAAGTGTGATAGTATGTTTCAAAATGACATATATACTAAAATTTATAAACTTATAAAATCATATGATACAATTGTCATTGCGAGACATATTGGACCTGATCCAGATGCACTTGGATCATCGATAGGGCTACGTGATGCGATCAGAAAAACTTTCCCAGATAAAAAAGTTTATGCGATAGGAGCACCTACAAATAGATTTAAGTTTATGGGAATGTTAGATAATATAAATGATGATATGTATAAAGATAGTTTATTAATTGTTACTGATACACCAGATATTAAAAGAGTAGATGGTGTTGATGTTACTAAATTTAAAGCTAAAATTAAAATTGATCATCATCCAACAGTTGATACTTATTGTGATATTGAATGGGTAGATGAATCAGCAAGTAGTGCTAGTGAAATGATTATTGATTTAATTAATAATACTAAACTAAAACTAGATGAAAATATTGCTAAAGCTTTATATATGGGACTAGTAAGTGATACAGATAGATTTCTATTTGCTACTACTACTCCTAAAACATTTAGATTAGTAGCTGATTTAGTTGAACAAACTAATCTTAATATAGCTGAATTATATCCATCTCTATATGTAAGACCATATAAAGAAATTAAATTTAAAGGATATATTGCTAATAATTTAACAGTAACAAAAAATGGACTAGCATATATCAAATTAACAACTGATATTATTAAAGAATACAAAGTAGATGTCGCAACAGGCGGTAACTTAATTAATAATTTTAATTTTATTGATGAAATTATATCTTGGGTTATAATGACTGAAGATAAAACTAATAATGTTATAAGAGTTTCGATGAGAAGTCGTGGTCCAGTTATAAATGAAACTGCCGCCTTATTTGGTGGTGGTGGTCATAAGTTTGCTAGTGGAGCAAAACTATCAAACTTTGAAGTATGCGATAAACTAATCGAAGCACTGGATGAAGTTTGTAAGCAATTTAAAGATACTAAAAAATAGTATCTTTTTTTGTTAATAATTACCAGTTTATTTTTTAAAAAATTATGTTAGTGTATTAAGAGGTGATAAACATGAGAGAAAAAATATATTTATATAATAAATTAAATGAATATCGTATTAAATATAAATATTTTGATATTATTGATTTTTGTAAATTTAATAATATTAATTTATTGATTTCAGGTAATAATAATTTATTTTATGACAAAGAACTATTAAATTTTTTAATTGATGGTAATACTTCTATTATAGTAGTAAGAAAAAGTATAAATAAAAATTTAGTAAATGAACTAATTATAAGTACAATTTATAATATACTTTTATATAAAAAATATAACTTAAATTTTAATTATATAAAATATCAAAATAATATTATAAATAAAGTTTATAATATTAATGAAGTTAATAATATTTATAATCGAAATATTACTCTAGAAACAATTGTTCCTAGTTATAATATTCCACTTGATTTAAGCAATAAAATTAATATGAACAAAATTTTAATTATGAGCAAAAATTATGATACTACTGTAAATTTAATTTGTGAAAGATTAAATTTATTAAACTGTTTTAAAGGCAATGAATTATTGTTAAATAAAATAGATAGATATTATAACTATACCAATTAATCTATGATATAATTAGTTAAGAAAGTGGTGTAATATGAAGAAAGTAATTTTAGTAGATGGGAATAATTTATTATTTAGAAGCTATTATGCGACAGCATATACTGGTAATTTTATGAAAAATTCAAAAGGTTTTCCGACTAATGCATTGTTTGGATTTACAAATATGATCAATAAAATTATTACTGAAGAAAAACCTGTATATATGATAGTAGCTTTTGATAAAGGAAAAACTTTTAGACATACTAAATATGATAATTATAAAGATGGACGCAGTGAAACTCCAGAAGAATTAAAAATTCAATTTCCTAAAGCTAAAGAATTACTTACTGCTATGGGAGTAAAATATTATGAAATAGATAACTATGAAGCAGATGATATTATTGGTACATTCGCAAACTTTTGTGATGGAAATAATGATTATTATGGAACTATTATAAGTAGTGATAAAGATTTACTTCAACTTATATCTCCAAGTGTTGATATTAAACTTTTAAAACAAAAAGATTATATTAGATATAATATCGATAATTTTTATGATGCTTATGGCATAAATCCAATTAACATTATAGACTTAAAAGCCCTTCAAGGTGATCCTAGTGATAACATTCCTGGTGTTAAAGGAATTGGAGAAAAAACAGCTTTAAAATTACTTAATGAATATGAAACTTTAGATAAAGTTTATGAAAATATAGATAAGTTAACACCTTCAATACAAAAAAAATTAATAAACGATAAAGAAAATGCTTATTTAAGTTATGAACTAGCAACTATAATAAAAGATATCAAAATGGATATAACAATGGATGATTTAAAATATGATGGTCCTGTAGATGATTTAAATATTATGTATGAAGAGTTAGAATTTTATTCTTTTATTAAAAAGAATAAAGTGAAAAAAGAAGAAACTAAAACCATTAATACAACTATAGTAAGAAGTGTTGATGATATTAATTTAACTAAAGATTCAGCATTTTACTTAGAAACATTGTCTAGTAATTATCATCATTGTAAAATAATAGGGTTAGGTATATATAATGATACTGAAAGTTATTTTATTGAAGAAAGATTAATAAAAGAGTGTTTTAGTAAAATAGTTAAATATTTAGACTACACATATGACTTAAAGAAAAGTATTGTAGTTTTATCTAAACTAGGTCTTAATTTAGATTTAGTAAAATTTGATACAATGATTGCTTCATCAATGCTTGAATATAATATAAAAGATGATATAGCTTATTTAGCAAATAACTTAGATTATAATATAGACTTTTATGAAAATATATATGGTAAAGTTGGGAAAGAAGTTATTCCTAGTATAGAAGTACTTAGTAAATATGTTAGTAATAAAGCTATGTTTATATATGATAGTATGCATATCTTTAAAGACAAACTAAACAAAGATAATATGAATGAGTTATTTGAAACTATTGAGATGCCACTTACTAATGTTCTAGCAACTATGGAAATTAATGGTGTTAACGTAATAGGTAAAGAGTTAGATAAAATGGGTGAAGAATTACGCATTAAAATAGAACTTTTAACTAATGAAATATATAACCATGCTGGATGTGAATTTAATATTGCTTCGCCTAAAGAGTTGGGGACAATTTTGTTTGAAAAGTTAGAATTACCTCATGGTAAAAAAACTACTCGTGGATATTCAACTGCAATAGATGTTTTAGAAAAACTACTTCATGTTCATCCAATTATAAAAGCAATTATTTCTTATCGTACTTTAACTAAGTTGGAAGCAACATATATAATAGGTCTTAAAAATAGTATTGTTGATGGTAAAATACATACTATTTATACTCAAACGATGACTAGAACAGGTAGATTATCATCTATTGAACCAAACTTACAAAATATACCTGCTCGTAATGAATATGGACGTATGATAAAAAAAGCTTTTGTACCTAGTGATAATTCGGTAATACTTACTGCTGATTATTCACAAATTGAACTTAGAATATTTAGTCATATCGCAAAAATTGACTCTTTAATTGAAGCATTCAATAAAGAAGAAGATATTCATACTAAAACAGCTAGTGATATTTTTAATATCAATATACTTAGTGTAACTGACAAAGAAAGAAGAGTAGCAAAAGCTGTTAATTTTGGAATACTTTATGGTATAAGTAGTTATGGATTATCTACTAATTTGAATATACCAGTTAACGAAGCAAAGGCGTTTATTAATAGATATTTTGAAACTTATCCAGGTATAAAAGAGTATATGGATAATAGTATAAAAAAAGCTCGTGAGGATTTATTTGTAACGACTTTGATGAATCGCAAAAGAGTATTAAATGAACTTGCGAATCCTAATTATATGATTAGATCAGGAGCAGAGCGAATGGCTTTAAATACACCTATTCAAGGTACTAGTGCAGATATTATAAAAAAAGCAATGGTTGAAGTAAATAATTATATTATAAATAATAATTTAAAAAGTAAACTTATTCTACAAGTACACGATGAACTTATAATAGATTGTAAACTAGACGAATTAGATGAAATAAAAAAAGCTATTAAAGATATTATGGAAAATACATATAAAATAGATGTTCCGTTAAAAGTAGATATTAATTATGGAGATAATTGGTATAATGCTAAATAAAAATAATTTATCAAAATTATTTTTTTTATGTTAAAATATAATAGAGGTGTAGTATGGATTATTATTTTGGAAGAGTCAGTAATATGTCACTAAGTTTTTTTGGACCAGTACATATTAGTTTAATGGTCATAACATTTTTAAGTATATTTTTATTATATAAATTTAGAAACAAATTAAAACATTATAGAATAATTGATTATATTATGGTAGGGATACTACTATTGAATATGATTGTATTTATAATAGGAGCATATTTGGGTGGGGTATTAGATATAAATATTCATCTACCACTACATTATTGTTATATTACTGGATATTTATTTATATATATGACATTATTTAATAAAGAGAAAATGTTTAATTATTTATATTATGCAATATTCTTTGCTGCAATGAGTGTAGTTATATTTACTAACCCAAATACAGCGTATGATAGATAAGAATTTAAATAATTGATAATATCACATAATTTTAAAATTATGTGTAGTTTTTATACTTTATATATTAAAAATTATCATGTAGATAAAACGGGACTTAAAAGTGTCGCTTTATATTCGATTATTGTTTATAGTGTAGTATTTATAATAAATCAATTAATTGATACTAACTATATTTTTAGTGATAAATTACCACTATTTATATATGAATTATTACCGTTTCTAAATTTATTACCAACAGTAGTATGGTTACTTATCTTTGTAATACCTACTTGTTCACTTGCTTATCTATTTATTAAGTATAAAGATTGACTAATAAACTAATTATGTGTTAAAATTAGTACATAAATCGTTGATAAAGACTAGTAATATAAATAACTGTATAGAAAGTTCGTGGTTGATGAAAACGAAACTGTATTATTTATATGAATCTACTTTTAAGTGAAACTAATACTTTCCGGGTAAAACCGTTATCTTAATTAAGACTATAATAGGATGGTACCGTATTTTTATATACTCCTATAACAATAGTCTTTTTTTATTTATTAACGATAGAGAGGATAGAAAAATGATAGATATTAATTTAATTAGAACTAATAAAGAATTAGTAAAAGACAATATTAAAAGAAAGTTTCAAGATCATAAACTAGAATTAGTTGATAAAGTTGAAGCTATGGATATTAGAAATAGGGAATTAAAATTAAAAGGTGATGAACTAAGAGCTTTAAAAAACAAGAAAAGTAATGAAATTGGTTTATTGATGCGTGAAGGTAAAAAAGAAGAAGCAGAATTAATTAAAATAGAAATTGCTAAGTATGGTGAAGAAATATCTTTACTTGAAAAAGAAGAAGAAGAATTAATTAAAGAAATTAGAGAAATCATGTTAAGTATTCCTAATATTATGGATGCTACTGTACCAGTAGGTAAAAGTGATGAAGAGAATGTAGAAATTGAAAAATTTGGAGAAAATTATGTACCGAGTTTTGAAATTCCTTATCATGCTGATATTTGTAATAATTTAAATGGATTAGATAAAGAAAGTGCTGGTCGTACTAGTGGTGAAGGATTTTATTATTTAATGGGAGATATCGCAAGACTACATTCAGGAATGTTATCATATGCTAGAGATTTTATGATTGATAGAGGATTTGATTATTGTATTCCACCATTTATGATTCGTAGTGATGTAGTTAGTGGAGTAATGTCATTT
>CAYJJT010000005.1:18357-27177 GCA_964370575.1 uncultured Muribaculaceae bacterium
AATAGAAGGTGAAGACTTATTCTTAATTGGTACAAGTGAACATTCTATGATTGGTAAATTCAAAAATCAAATGCTTAAAGAAAGTGAATTACCAGTGAAATTAACAAGTTACTCTCCTTGTTTTAGAAAAGAAGGTGGAGCTCACGGTTTAGAAGAAAGAGGGCTATACAGAGTTCACCAATTTGAAAAACAAGAAATGGTAGTTTTATGTAAAGAAGAAGATTCAATGAAATTTTACAATGAAATGTGGAAAAATACAGTTGATTTCTTTAGAAGTTTAGATGTACCAGTTAGAACATTAGAATGTTGTAGTGGTGACTTAGCTGATTTAAAAGTTAAGAGCTGTGATGTTGAAGCATGGAGTCCACGTCAACAAAAATATTTTGAAGTAGGAAGCTGTTCAACATTAGGTGATGCTCAAGCTAGAAGACTAGGAATTAGAGCAAAAGGAGAAAATGGTAATTATTTAGTATCTACTTTAAATAACACAGTACTTGCTACTCCGCGTGGTTTAGTAGCATTCTTAGAGAACAATGTAAATGAAGATGGAACTGTCAATGTACCAGTTGCATTAAGACCATATATGGGTGGAAAAGAAAAATTATATCCAAAAACAAAATAAACAACTAATAGTTGTTTTTTTTAATACAAATGAATGTGATATAATTAAATTGGTGATAATATGAAGAAAATATTAGTTAGTGATTTTGATCAAACATTTCATAGAGATGAAATAGAAATATATCAAAATATAGAAGCTGTTCAACAATTTAGAAAAGAAGGTAATATTTTTGTAATTGCTACAGGTAGAAGTTATAAAGAATTTATGTTGGTTAAAGAAAAATATAATTTATTATATGATTATGTTTTATTAAATAATGGTGCCAATATTCTTGATTGCACCGATGTTATGATTAATAGTATATACATGGATAATGATACAGTAAATGATTTAATAAATAATTATATTAATGATAATGATAAAATAGATTTTAGTTATACATGTTCTAATAACGAAGAAAGTAGAGTTTTATATGCTAATAATATTAATAGAGTGGGTATATATTTTAAAGATGGAATTGATAGTACTTTTGAAAAAAAGGAGTTACTAAACAAATATAAAAACTTAAATATTACTACTGGTAGAAGAACACCGATGATTGAAATAACTGATATAACAGTAAATAAAAGTACAGCGATAAATAGGTTGATAAATATAGAAAAATTAAGTAATTACACTATTCATGTCGTAGGAGATGGTGACAATGATGTAGATATGTTAAGAGATTATAATGGGGTAACGTTAGATAATGGAACATTAGAAGCAAAAGGTGTTGCTAGTAAAATATATAAAAATTTGGTAGAATATATTAATACAATTTTATAAAGGAGGAAATATGCCAGAATTACCAGAAGTAGAAACAGTAAAAGAAACTTTAAAATTAAAAGTTATTGGTAAGACAATTACTAAGTGTGAAATATTTCACCCTAATATGATAGCTTATCCGACAAATTCTGAATTTATTAAAAGAATTGTTGGAAAACAATTTACAGATATAAAAAGACGAGGAAAATGGTTAGTGTTTTATTTAGATGATTATGTACTACTTAGTCATTTAAGGATGGAAGGTAAATATTTTTTTAAAAATAAAGATTTAGAAAAACTAAAACATGAGCACGTGATATTTACTTTAAATAATAAAGAAGAACTTAGATATCATGATACTAGAAAATTTGGTAGAATGTATTTATATAAGGAAGAAGAATTAGACACATGTAAACCACTAGCTGATTTAGGATATGAACCATGGGATAAAAATTTAAATAGCGAATATTTAATGTCTAAATATAAAACTAAAAAATTACCTATTAAAACTGTACTATTAGATCAAAGTATTATTACAGGAATCGGGAATATATATGCTGATGAGATATTATTTTTATCAAATTTAAATCCATATACTAAATGTAATGAATTAAATAAAAAAGATTGTAACAATATTATAAATAATACTAAGATTACACTAGAAAAAGCTATTAAACAAGGTGGAACGACTATCCGTTCTTATACATCAAGTGAAGGGGTAAGTGGTAAATTTCAACATGAACTATATGTTCATAGCAAAGAAAATCATGATTGTTTAACTTGTAATGATAAAATAATTAAGGTGAAAATTGGTGGTCGAGGAACTTATTATTGTCCTAAGTGTCAGAAAAATTAGAATATATCTAATTTTTTTTATATATTTTTAAAATTTATTAATATATATAGTGTAAATTTATAAAAAGTTTACATTTTTCTTTAAATTAAATATGTCATGTGTTAAAATTAGAAAGAAGGTGGTAAGAAATGAAAAAAACAAAAATAGTTTGTAGTATAGGACCAGCTAGTAGTGACTTTAATGTATTTAAAGATATGGTTAAGGCTGGAATGAATGTTGCGCGTGTTAATTTTTCACATGCAACTATTGAGGAAAGATTACAAGTAGTAGATTTAGTATATAAAGCTAACAAAGAATTAAATTCTAATGTTGCTGTATTATATGATACTAAAGGACCAGATTTTAGAACTGGTGAAGCAGTTCCTGAAGGTATTAATTTAATAGATGGTAAAACTATTAAAATTGTAAAAGAAGATTGTATTGGTAATGATGAAAGATTTACTGTTAATTATAAACAAGCTCTTGATTCAGTTAAAGTAGGTAGTAGAGTTCTTCTTGAAGATGGATTAATGATTTTAGAAGTAGTTGATACTGATGAAGAAGGTGCTACTTGTAAAGTTATTGCAGGTGGAATTTTATATAGTAGAAAAGGTATTAATGTGCCAGGAATCGACATGGGAGTTCCATTTATTAGTGAACAAGATCGTGAAGATATTATTTTCGCTTGTCAAAATAAAGCAGATTTTATTGCATTATCTTTCGTTGATAGAAAAGAAAATGTATTAGATGTTAGAAAAATATTAAAAGAACAAAATAGAGAAGATATTTTACTAATTTCTAAAATTGAAAGCCAAACAGCTATTGATAACTTAGATGAAATATTAGAAGTTAGTGATGGATTAATGGTAGCTCGTGGAGATTTAGGAGTAGAAATTCCAGTTTATAAATTACCTATTTATCAAAAGATGATGGTTAAAAAATGTCGTGAGCAAGGAAAAATTTGTATTGTAGCTACTGAAATGTTAGAGAGTATGAAAAAGAACGCTCGTCCAACTCGAGCAGAAGTTACAGATGTTGCTAATGCAGTATTAGATGGTACGGATGCAGTAATGTTAAGTGGAGAGTCAACTATTGGTAAATATCCAATTGGTGCAGTTTCTTACATGGCTAGTATTTGTGAACATACAGAAAGTTATTTAGATTATAATAAAGATGTTCGTAGTTCCCTAAAATCTGATATTCCATCAACTATTGCTAAAAGTGTTAAAGCTGCAACAAATGATTTAGATATTAAAGCAGTAATTGCTGCTACTCAAAGTGGATATACAGCTCGTAAAATTAGTAATTTAAGACCAAATTCACTAATTATGGCAGCGTGTCCTGATCATAAAGTGGCAAGAAGTTTAGCAATTAATTTTGGAGTATATCCAGAAGTTATGTCTTTAACAGGTTCAACTGATGAAATAATTATTGAAAGTAAAAAAGTTGTATTAGGCAAATTTAACTTATCTAAGAATGATTTTGTTATTGTTACAGGTGGATTCCCTAACAACCAGGTTGTTAAGAAAACTAATTTCATGAAAATTGAAGAATTATAAAAAAATGAACTATTGTTCATTTTTCTTATATAAATTTATAAATTAAACAAATATGTAATAATAATGATAATAAAAATATTAGTTTAAAACGTAGCTTGTTGATTTTATGTCTAAATAAAAACATAGCAACTATTGAACCGAGACTACCTCCTAAGATACTTATCATCAATAATTTGCTTTCGCTAATACGCGATTGTTTTTTAATTGCCTTTATTTTATCAATCCCCATTAATATAAAACTAAATATATTTAATATTAATATATAAATTAAATAAATTTTCATATATGTACCTCAATCTAAAATTATTATATCATAATTAATATTATATTTACTTATGTGAAATTTTTGTGTATAATTTTAATATAGTAGAAATGGAGAATTATTATGTATTGTAAAACATGTGGAAAAGAAATTAATAAAGAAACAGGAGTTTGTGATAACTGTGGACCAGTAGTAGCAGCACCAGTAAATCAACCTATAAAACAAAAAAAACAAGGGTTACCAATTTGGGCAATTGTTTTAATTGTTTTTATACCAATAATTTTAATTGGATTTTTAATTGCAATTCCAATCTTTCTTAGTGTAGCTGAAGAATCAACTACTAGTGTTGAATCTGAAGAAAAACAAGAAGTAACAGAAACTAAATTATTTGAAGGAGTAACTTTTGAATTACCAACTTCTTATTACTCATTTGATTCTTATGGTAGTTTAACAATTGTAACTGATGATGGTGATGAATTAGCATTCCAAACTTTGGAAATGAGTTTTGACACATTAAAATCTAATATGGAATCTATGACATTAGCTGATATAAGTTCTATATATGCTGATAATGGTGGTATTATTTCGCACGTAGAGTTTGACTTAGATACACCACTAGATACAATCGCATTAAATGCAGAAATGGCTGATGGTTCATCTGCAGTGTTAACATATAGTAAAAAAGCAGATGGTAATATTTTGGTAGGAGCTTATGTTAAAGATGGTGGAGCAACAGTAAATCTTTTAGATATAGATGCTGTTGAAAGTTTATATAGTGATATAATGGTTGGATAAAAAGTTCTTTGGAACTTTTTTTTATAATAAAAAATAATGTACACTAGAGTATGAAAATGTTATACTAAAATAGTAGAGGTGTAATATGTTATTTAATTCTTTTCAATTTTATTTATTTTTTATAGCAGTTTTTGCATTATATTGGTTATTACCACATAAAAGAAGACCATTGCTTTTATTAATTGCTAGTTATTATTTTTATATGTGTTATGAACCAGTATATTTGCTATTACTTTTGACAACCACAGTAATGTGTTATTTCACTGGTAAATTTATAGAAAAATATCGTGATAAAGCTAAACTGATTAGTTTTGTTAATATTTTTATTTGTTTTTCAATATTATTTTATTTTAAATATTTAAATTTTGCAATAGAATCATTAGTTTCATCGATAGAATTTTTGAATATTATGCAATTTGAAAAAACACCTATTTTAAATATTATTCTGCCAATTGGAATATCATTTCATACGTTTCAAAATGTTGGATATACAATTGATGTTTATAGAAAAAAAATTAAAGCTAAAAAAGATTTTTTACAGTTTGCACTATTCTCTAGTTATTTTCCACAACTAGTAGCTGGACCAATAGAAAGATCAAATAATTTAATGCCACAACTTGAAAAAGAACATTTCTTTAACTACAATCAAGCAGTTAGTGGTATGGTAATGATTTTAGTAGGGTTTATAAAGAAAGTAGCAATTGCTGATACTATAGCAATCTATGTAGATGCTGTTTATAACAATGTTTCAGAATTTACAGGAATAGCATTAATAGTTGCTACAGTTCTTTTTGCATTTCAAATATATTGTGATTTTTCAGGATATTCTGATATGGCAATAGGTTTTTCTAAATTATTAGGTATTGAATTAATGAATAATTTTAAAAGTCCATATTTAAGCAAATCTATTACTGAATTTTGGCGTAGATGGCATATATCATTATCATCATGGTTTAAAGATTATGTCTATATACCATTAGGTGGAAGTAGAACTAGTTTAATAAAAAATATTAGAAATTTAATTATTACATTCTTAATTAGCGGTATATGGCATGGTGCAAATTGGACATTTGTAATATGGGGATTATATCATGGTTTACTATTAGTAATTGAACTAATGCTTAGAAAGAATAATGTAAAAATAAAATTACCAGAATTTATTAAATTAATAGGAACATTTACTTTAGTGGGAATAGGTTGGGTTTTCTTTAGAGCAAACTCTGTTAGTGATGCTTTATATGTGTTAAAAAACATGTTTAATGAAATTAGTTTAAGCCCTAGTTACTTTATAAATTCATTACAAGATATGGGATTTACCACTTTCTCGCTAGTAATGGTATTTATATTAATAATTGTGTTATTTATTGTAGATTATTTTAATCGTGATAATAAAATTGATCAGTACATATTATCTAAATCTAAATATATTAGTTGGCTAATTTGTTTAGTGGGTGTAGGTTTAGTATTATTTTGTATGATGTTTTTATCTGAAAGTCAAAATTTTATTTACTTTCAATTTTAGTAGGAGGAATTATGAAAAAATTTATTAAAAATATAATTATATTTTCATCAATAGTTTTAATACCATTTTTAATAGTGAATTATTTATATATTAAAACAGATGGTCCATTTTTGAAAACTGATACATATTGGTTAAAAAATTATCCTGCTGAAATAGAAGTTGTAAACTTAGGTAATTCACATGCATATTATGGATTTAATTATGAAAATGATAAATATCATAATTTATCAACATTAGGACAAACTATGTATTATAATTATCAAATGTTAGATGAAGTAAAAGATAATTTAGCAGAAGATGCTACTGTTATTATACCAATATCTATTTTTGAATTTTATTATGATATGGAATATTATTACACTGCAAATCCTACTTATAATAATAGATATTATCGATTATTAAGTAATGATAAAATATATAATTATGATTTTGAAAACTTTGTAGAAAACGAAGTGTTTCCGATTTTTACTGCACAAAATAAATTGGAATATGTACTTAATGATAGAGTAGTTCCAGATATAAAAACTAATGAGGAAATAAAAGTTAGTGAGGATATCGAATTAGAAGCAAAAGAAAGATATAAATATTGGGATAGTGAAGTTATTAACACTAATCAAGAAACTATAGATTTTAATGTTAAGTATTTTGATAAAATAATTGAATTATGTAAGGAAAATAATTTTGAACCAGTTGTTGTGATTATGCCGGTTACAGATGAATTAATAAGTAACTTTAGTGAAGATTATATGAGTAATTTTAATAAGTTAATAGATGAACAAAAAAATAAATATTCATCAGTTAAATTTTTAAATTATTTAAATGATGATAAATATATTACTGATTATAGTTTATACATGGACTCTGATCATTTAAATAAAAAAGGTTCAGAAATGTTTACAAATGAAATATTAAATGAAATAGGCCGTTGATAGGAGAATATATTATGTATTGTAAAAAATGTGGTAGAAAAATTGAAAATAATTTAAATATTTGTAACACTTGTGAAGAAGTAAGTCATGTTAAAAATAGTCAATTGAATATTAAAAAAACTGGATTACCAACATGGGTAATCATACTAATAGTAGTGTTGCCTTTTATAATTGTTAGTGGTTTATTATTATTGTCGTATGCTAGTCATATAATATATCACAGTGCAGAAGAAAAAATGATTGTACATGTTTATAACGGGGTTGAATTATCTATTCCAGAAGATTATAAAACTAATGATTATGCATATCAATTTGAAATAATTACTGATGATAATAATATTATTAATATATCAACCTTTTCTGTTGATTATCAGCTAATAGAAGAAGAAATTAAACCTTTATCAATTGAAGAAATTGATGAATTATATTCTGTTTCACATAATGATAGTATTGAATATGTTGAATATAATATAAATGTCAAATTAAAAAGTTTAATTATGATTGGTAATTTAACAGATGGTAATTTAGGAGCTACTATATATTCAGAGTTACCAAATGGAGAATTACTAGTAACAATTTTTTCAAATTTTAATACTACTAATTATGATGATATAGTAAAAGAAGTAGAAGAAGAGCTTAATATAATATTAAAATAAAAAAAGATTCAGAATGAATCTTTTTATTTTATAATTGGTTTTTTACTAAATTCTTTTAATATCAATTCTTTGTCTTTTTCATATATAAAAGTACTTCTAAGTTCGATATTTAATTTCTTGTCTTTAATACTATTGATAGCCGTTATTAGTGGTATATCTAATTCTTTTTTGATTTGGCTAAGATATGATCTACCGCTTGAGTTCATACCTAATACTCGTATGTAAGTAGTCTCTCTACACTCGTTAGCTTCTTCTTTTGTAAACCCTGTTAAAATATGTGTAAACATACGAGTTAATTTATTATATGTATATCTCTTTGTCTTTACATTATCAATTAATTCACTATAACTATATGATAAATTTATAGCTTTTATAATCCTATTTTCTATTCCTTCATCAACTGTTAAAAATTTATTAATATCAACTCCATTAACATTTATTTGATATTTTAGTAATGTAAAGTAATCATCATTCTTATAAGTTTTTTTCTGTATAATTTTATGAGTATCACTAGGAACCACATTTTTTAAATTTTTATTTAAATTATTTCTAATAGCACTAGCACTAGCAATACTATTACTAGTATCATTATCATGAAAATCGTTTGTTCTTTTGATTGTTACTGCTTTCATGCTATTATTATGTAATATAATTTGCTTAACATAGCTAAGCCCTAGCAAATCATTTGGAGTAGTAGTGGTAATACCGGCAATATCTTTTAATGCTCTAGACATACTAGTTGGATAATTAATACCTTCTTTTAAATATTTCTTGACTAATTTATGGTAATCTTTATTATGAAGTTGTATGTCAGCTAACTTATAAAGTTTATCTACATCATCATTCTCACTTCCAAATACTACTACTTCAACATTTAATTTATTTAATATACTAAT
>CAYJJT010000005.1:27187-29658 GCA_964370575.1 uncultured Muribaculaceae bacterium
TAAGCAAATATATCAGCACTTTGAGTTGCGAATACATAAGGTAGCTCTACAACTAAATCGATGTTATGATTTAGCGCAATATTGGTTTTATCCCACTTATTTATAATACTTACAATACCTCTTTGAGTATAATTACCACTTAAAACTAATATTAAAGTATGATTTGGGTATAGTTCTTTTACTTTATTGATATGATATATATGTCCATTATGAAATGGATTATATTCACAAATTATTCCAACTGCTTTCATCTAATCACCTAAATACATTATACTATAGTTGACAATTAATTAAAAGATTTGTATAATGTTTTAGCGAGGTGGCATATGATTATAGATGTTAATGATATCAGAACAAGCGAAGAATCAAGATTTGATTTATATGAAAATTTTGAAGTTTCAAAAGATCTTTTAGATAATGCGAATATATTAAAGTTAAATAATTTGTTAATAGATGGTACTATCGAGTTATATAATAACAAAGAATATTATTTAGATATAGTATTATCAGGAACAATGGTTTTACCGTGTGCAATGACTTTAAAACCAGTTAATCATGATTTTGAAGTTAATATCTGTGGTGATATTATGAATATGCTTAAAGAAATTGACGAAAAAGTAGAAAAAATCGAAAATACTATTGATATTTTTCCAATATTATGGGAAAATATATTAATGGAAATTCCCTTACGTGTTGTAAGTGATGAATCCAAAGATATGTCCCTTAGTGGAAATGGTTGGAGACTTATAACCGAGCAAGAGGAAAAAACAAATACCAACCCTGAGTTAGAAAAGTTGAAAGATTTACTTAAGAAAGAGGTGTAATAATGGCAGTTCCATTTAGAAAAACTAGTAAAACTAGAAAAAGAATGCGTCGTACTCATTACAAAATTAATGCTAATGAAATGACTACTTGTGCTAAATGTGGTGAAGCAATTCAACCACACAGAGTATGTACTAAATGTGGTTCATACAAAGGAAAAGAAGTAGTTAAAACTAAAGAAGCAGCTAAATAATTAGTTGTTTTTTTTTATAATTGTGTGTATAATATAGTATATAAAAACAAAGAACAAGAGGAGTAACACATAATTTATTTATAGAAAGCTAATGGTTGATGGAAATTAGTATTAAATGTGTATGAAGGTAGCTTGGGAGTTGAAACTTTGAATTAGTAGTAAAAGTTTACGTGATGATGCGTTAAATCATTAAGATACTATTTATAGTATAAAGTAAGGTGGTACCGCGATTATCACGCCCTTATATATTAAGGGCTTTTTTTATTGGAAAAGGAGAATTTATGTTAGAAAAAAAATATAATCATATTGAAGTTGAAAATAATAAATATAATAATTGGAAAGAAAAAGGATATTTTGAATCGGGCGACTTATCTAAAAAGCCATATTCAATTGTGATTCCGCCACCAAATGTAACTGGTAAATTACATTTAGGACATGCATGGGATAATACTTTACAAGATATTATGATCAGATATAAAAGAATGGATGGATATGACGCTTTATATTTACCTGGAATGGATCATGCTGGTATAGCAACTCAGGCTAAAGTAGACGCTAAATTAAAAGAATCAGGTATTAAACCAAGAGAGATGGATCGTGAAGAATGGTTAAAACATGCTTGGCAATGGAAAGAAGAATATTCTAATAACATTCGTAATCAATGGTCTAAATTAGGACTTAGTTTAGATTATTCAAAAGAAAGATTTACATTAGATGAAACTTTAAGTGATGCTGTAAAAGAAGTATTTATAAAATTATATAATAAAGGATATATTTATAGAGGAGAACGAATTATTAATTGGGATCCTGAAGCAATGACAGCTTTATCTAATGAAGAAGTTATTCATAAAGATATTGAGGGGGCATTTTATCATTTAAAATACATGATAGAAGATAGTAGTGAATACTTAGAAGTTGCCACTACAAGACCAGAAACACTATTTGGTGATACTGCAGTTGCAGTTAATCCAAACGATGAAAGATATAAAAATTTAATAGGAAAAAATGTAGTTTTACCTATAAGTAATAAATTAATACCTGTTATTGCAGATATTCATGCTGATCCAGAGTTTGGAACAGGAGTAGTTAAAATAACACCGGCTCATGATCCTAATGATTTTATAGTAGGTGAAAGAAATAATCTAGAACGTATTTGTATTATGAATAAAAATGGTACTATGAATGAGTTAACTGGTACATATAATGGAATGGATAGATTTGTTTGTCGTAAACAATTAATAAAAGATTTAGAAGCAAGTGATTTATTAATTAAAATAGAAAAAATGACTCATTCTGTAGGACACAGTGAAAGAACAGATGTAATGGTAGAGCCTTATTTATCAAAACAATGGTTTGTTAAAATGGATATATTATCAAAACAAGTTCTAGACAATCAAAAAACAAATGGGAAAGTAAACTTTGTACCAGAAAGATTTGAAAAAATATTAAATCACTG
>CAYJJT010000005.1:29708-35028 GCA_964370575.1 uncultured Muribaculaceae bacterium
TATATGTTGGTTCTACTGCACCAGATGGTGAGGGATGGACACAAGATAATGATGTTCTAGATACATGGTTTTCAAGTGCATTATGGCCATTTTCAACATTAGGTTGGCCTAATGATAGTGAAGATTATAATAGATACTTTCCAAATGATGTATTAGTTACAGGATATGACATTATTTTCTTCTGGGTATGTAGAATGGTATTCCAGTCACTAGAATTCACTAATAAAGCCCCTTTTAATGATGTTTTAATACATGGTCTTATCAGAGATAAAGAAGGTAGAAAAATGAGTAAGAGTCTTGGTAATGGAGTAGATCCTATGGATGTTATTGAAGATTATGGTACAGATGCTCTTCGCTTCTTCTTATCAACTTCAACAGCACCAGGTATGGATCTTAGATATGATGAAGAAAAAGTTAAATCTACTTGGAATTTTATTAATAAACTATGGAATGCTTCAAGATTTGTAATGATGAATTTAGAAAATTATTCTATTACAAATACTTTATCAAATTTATCAGCTACTGATAAGTGGATACTTAATAAATTAAACAATACTATTAAAACAGTACGTAATCATATGGAAAAATACGAATTTAATTTAGTAGGGACAGAATTATATAATTTTATTTGGAATGATTTCTGTGATTGGTATATAGAACTATCTAAAATAGATAATAATTCATCTACTAAAGAAACACTTTACTATGTGCTAGTTAATATTTTAAAAATGTTACACCCTTTTATGCCATATGTAACTGAAGAAATTTATACTACATTAACTAATGATGAAACTATTATGCTAAGTAATTATCCACAATATAAAAAAGATTTAGAATTTAATAACACAAATGAAATAGATGAAGTGATAAGTTTAATTACAAAAGTCAGAAAAATTAAATTAGAAAATAATATAAGTAAAGAATTTAATTTAGAATCTAAATCTGAAATATTTAATAATAACTTTGAGTTAATAACTAAAATGTTAAAAAATAACAGTAATGAAAATGGTTATTCAGATTTTATAGAAATACCATTTATAAAAGATGTTGTATCAATTAGTTATGATGGTTCTAAAAATAAAGAAAATGAACTAGAATTATTAACTAAAGAAAAAGAAAGATTAGAAAAATCGATAGAAAGACGTGAAAAATTATTATCGAATACTGGTTATGTAAATAATGCTCCAGTACAAGTAGTTGACAAAGAACGTAATGATTTAGCTATCGAAATTAAAGAATTAGAATTAATAAATAATAAATTAAAATAAGTATTATTACTTATTTTTTTATAATATTTAAAAAAATGTTTATAATATAAATGTTATTAATTTATTGATGACAAAAATAACTAGTGTCAAATTTTGAAAAATTATGTTGCACTATAAAAAATTATGTGATATTATGAAATTAAGGTAGAATAAGGTGGTGAAAAGAATGAAGAATAATAAAGGGTTTACACTTATCGAGTTATTAGCTGTAATTATAATTTTAGCGATTATCGCTTTAATAGCAACTCCACTTATTATGAACATTATTAATGATTCAAGAGAAGGAGCTAACAAAGATTCAGCTTTAAACTTCGGTAAAGCAGTAGAATTAACTATTACTGAAAATATGTTAAATTGTCCTAATCAAGTAGCAACAGCGGTTACTACTACAGGAGATGTTACAACTGTAACTATTGAAAATTGTACGGACAGTGCTGGTACTGATGTTACATCGTTAGAAGTTAACTTAGATGGAACACCTCCAGATGCAACAGCTTTAACAATTGCTGCTGATGGTACAGTTGAAGGTAACGTAACTTACGGTTCAGTAAAATATGATGTTAATAGTGGAAAAGTTGTTACTGATACTCCATAATTAATGAATTAAAAGATGATTATATCATCTTTTTTTTTGTTATTTTATGTTATAATATTTAAAGAAATAAGTAGGAGGATATTATGGATAATTTAATATTAGGATCACATGTATCTTATAAAAAGCAAACTCAATTAATGGGTAGTGTAGAAGAAGCAATTAGTTATGGAGCTAATACTTTTATGTTTTATACAGGTGCTCCACAAAATACAATGCGTAGTGAAATAAATGATGAAATCACTTCAGCAGCAAAATTAAAAATGGAACAAGAAGGAATTGATTTTAATAATTTAATAGTTCATGCTCCATATATAATAAATTTAGCAAATACTGAAAAACCTGAGAGTTATAATTTTGCAATAAATTTTTTAAAACAAGAAATAAGTCGTTGTGAACAAATTGGAGTTAATAAATTAGTATTACATCCAGGTAGTAGTGTTAAACTTAGTCGTGAAGAAGGAATTAATAATATAATTAATGGTTTAAATGTAGTGTTGAATGAAGAACAGGATATAACTATATTACTTGAAACGATGGCTTTAAAAGGTAGCGAAATTGGTACAATTGATGATATTAAAACTATTATTGATAATGTAGAATTAAGTAACAAGTTAGGGGTATGTATAGACACTTGTCATATAAGTGATAATGGGCTAGATTTAAAAGATTTTGATGCATATTTAGATGAATTTGAAAATAAAATTGGTCTTGATAAAATTATGTGTGTTCATATTAATGATAGTAAAAATGTTGTAGGAGCACATAAAGATCGCCATGAAAATTTCGGATTTGGTCATATTGGATTTGAAAATTTAATGAATGTAATATATCATGATAAATTAAAAAATGTTCCTAAGATATTAGAAACACCATATGTTGCAAAAGATGAAGAAACTAAAGGAGGGGTATACCCGCCTTATAAATTTGAAATAGAAATGATTAAGAATAAAATCTTTGACAAAGAATTAATTTCAAAAATTAGAGAATATTATAAATAGTTACTATATATATTTTTATAATATATAAACAAGTTGAAAATTTTATTATAATTTTCACTAGAAATTTTATTTTTTAAATCATTAAATATAATATTATAATCACCATATAACAATTCTTGGTTATAATTTTTAATATAGTAATATAATATATCAATTTCACTTATAGATAAGTAAATGTTATTAGAATTACTCAAATTTACAATATCATCTTTAGTAAGTTTTTTTATGTAATTATTAATCAGTAATTTGTACATGATATCACCTCTAAATATTATATTCATTTCTTTTAGTGATAGTATAGAAAGGGAGTAATTATGAAAATAAATTTTAATAAAAAAATAAATAAGAGAAATAACATTTCTTTTAGTTATCTTAAAAGTTTTAGAAATATAAATACAGTTATAGAAACTAGGTTTAATATACTTATTTTTATAATTCTTATTTCTATGTTTATTATTCTAGGAAATTTATTTTATATTCAAGTTTATCAAACTGATAAATATATAAAAGAAGTTGAAATACTGAATGAAAATACTATCCTAGGATCTACGGCACCACGGGGAAGAATATATGATAGAAATCATAATTTAATTGTAGATAATAAACCATCTAAAATAATATATTATAAAAAGAGTGAAGGACTAACTTTATATGAAGAAGCTACTTTAGCACTTCAATTATCAGAGATAATTGAAGTAGACTATAGTAAGTTAACAGATAAAGAACTTAAAAATTTTTATATAGTATTAAATGACGATGAGGTTAACAATAAAATAACTGATAAAGAATGGGAAAGTTTATCAGAAAGAAAAATAACATCAAGTGATATTTATAATTTAAAAATTGAAAGAATTACTGACGAAGAATTAAAAGAAACTAATAAGGAAGCAGCATATATATATACACTGATGAATGAAGGATACTCATATTCAGAAAAAATTATAAAAAAAGATAATATAACAGATGAAGAATATGCATTAATATCAGAAAAATCAAGTGAATTAAATGGTGTTAATACACGTCTTGATTGGGAAAGAGAGTACATATATGGCGATACTTTTAAATCGATGTTAGGGACAGTTTCTTCTACTGAAATAGGTGTTCCAGAAGAATTAAAAGAAGAATATTTAGCAAAAGGTTATACTCTAAATGATCGAGTTGGTACTAGTTATATTGAATATCAATATGAAGAATATTTAAGAGGAGAAAAAAATATTTATGAAGTTGATGATAATAAAGAATATAAATTAGTAGAAGAAGGTAGTAGAGGAAAAGATATTGTTTTAACAATTGATATACAATTACAACAAGAAGTTGAAAGAATTATTGAAGAAAATTTAATTAAGGCTAAAGAAGAACCGAATACTGAGTACTTTAATAGAGCATTTGTTATTATAAGTGATCCACAGTCTGGAGAAATACTTGCAATGAGTGGTAAACAAATAGTTGAAAAAAATGATGGTTATGAAATTTACGATTATACACCAGGTATTACAACTTCCCCGGTCGTAGTTGGTAGTAGTATTAAAGGTGCTAGTCATATAGTTGGATATAATACAGGTGCTATTACATACGGAGAAGTTAGAAATGATGCGTGTATCAAAATTGCAGCAACACCAGAAAAATGTTCATGGAAATATCTTGGAAATTTAAATGATATTACTGCTTTAAAACATTCATCAAATACTTACCAATTTCATACAGCTATAGAAGTAGGAAATGGAAATTATAGTTATAATTCGCCATTAGCTTTAGACCCGAAAGCTTTTGACACTTATAGAACAACTTTTAATGAATTTGGACTTGGTGTAAAAACAGAAATAGATTTACCAGTAGAAAGCTTAGGTTATATTGGAACTTCTGTAAATAGTGGCCATTTATTAGATTTTTCTATTGGACAATATGATACTTATACACCAATTCAATTGTCACAATATATTAATACTATTGCAAATGGCGGAAATAGACTGCAACCACAATTGTTAAAAGAAGTTTATAATCCAACTAAAGATGGATTAACTGATTTATACTATACACAAGAAACTGTTTTATTAAATACAGTAACAACTGAACAAAGTCATTTAGATAGAGTTGAACAAGGATTTATAGAAGTTATGAATTATGGTGGAACAGCTAGTGGATTTATGAGCAGAAGTGAGTTACCTGCTGGAAAAACGGGTACAAGTCAAAGTTTTGTTGATAGTGATAACGATGGTAAAATAGATAAAGAAACTATAACAAATACATTTGTAGGATATGCCCCATACGATAATCCAACAGTAAGTTTTACTGTGATTTCGCCAGATACTTATAATTTTGATAATGATAGTGACTATCAATCATTAGTAAATATGCGAATAACTCAAGAAGTGAGTAAAAAATTCTTTGAATTATATTAATTTTATGTTATAATATGGTAGACCTTAAGAAAAAAGGAGGGACGTAAAATGGCAAAAAAA
>CAYJJT010000006.1:0-26719 GCA_964370575.1 uncultured Muribaculaceae bacterium
TTACAATATATATTATGTCCATCATATAAATATGACTTGGCTATAAACTATTAAATTGTTTAGGATATAAAAAAGAACAATTATTTTTGTTCTTTTTTTGTATTATTTATTTTAGATAAATATAATTTTTTTAATTGAATGTAATAATTAATTATTTCCATTCTAATATTTTCTGCTTGATTAGACATTGCCACCTCTACATAAACTGATTCATCTAAAAATGTTTGAGGAGAAGGTGAGTATAAATTTTCTTTAATGTCGTTATAAGTGAAAACTAATTCATTATTTATTTTTGTAGTATCTTTTAAAACTTCTAAAGTAGCACTGAACATTTGATTATTTGAATTACAAATTTTATTATAAAATGTAACTAAATTTTGCCCCGTTATTTCAAAAAATAAAAGTAAGTATAATTCGTTATAAAAATTAGAATTGTTAAATTTTAATTTTTCCGTTATTTTTTCTGCATCTAAACAATTATTAGTTAATTTTTTTTCAGCATTGTAAAGGAGATTATTAATACCTTTAGTTTCTATTGTATATAAATATTGTTCATCTTCTTCAAATTTAAGCATAATAAAACCTCCTTTTGTGTGAATTATATTAACATTATCTATAAATAATGTCAAATAAAAAGATAATCTTAGATTATCTTTATTCATCACTAAAATTAGTATAGATTAGTTGTTTTACTAATTCGTCAATTAAGAAAGCAACAGTTGATATCACAACTACTAATATTATAGCGATTTGATTAAGCATTACTATTTCAAATAAATCTTTTAATGGTGTTATAAAGATTATAACTTGTAATATTATTAAAAATATTATAGTAAAATTCATTTGTTTATTTTTAAATATATTTTTGTTTAAAATTGTTCTAAATAAATTTCTTGAAGATACAGCGTATAATAATTCTAATATTATTAGTGATAGGAAAGCTAGTGTAGTACTCATATTTGAATCTATATAGTTATCGGATATAAAGTATATTGATAATACTGCTATAGCTTTTAAAATAGCTGAAAAAGTAATTTTAGCTGTTAAGAATGGAGTAAATAGGGAAGATGAATTTTTTCTCGCTGGTTTCGACATAATTTCACTATCATTTTTTTCATAAGATAATGCAATAGCTGGTAATGAATCAGTTACTAAATTTATATATAATAAATGTATTGGTAAAAATATTGTTTTATTAAATAGCATTCCGATAAACACTATTATAACTTCTGCTATATTAGCAGTTAGTAAATATGTAATAGCTTTACGAATATTTTCATATATATTTCTACCTTCTTCAATAGCGATAGGAATAGTATTAAAACTATCATCTAATAATACAATATCACTAACACCTTTACTTACTTCAGTACCAGTAATACCCATACCAATTCCTATATCAGCACTTTTAATAGCTGGTGCATCATTAACTCCATCTCCTGTCATAGCAACAATTTTGTTTTTACTTTGCCATGTTTTAACTATTCTAAGTTTATGTTCAGGAGTAACTCTAGCATAAACAGTTATTTTATCTATTTTATCAGCTAATTCTTTATCAGAAAGTTTATCTAATTCAATACCTAACATAGCAATATCAGTATCTTTATATATACCAACCTCACTTGCTATACTAATGGCAGTAGGTAGGCTATCTCCGGTAATCATAATTGGCTTAATTCCAGCTTTATAGCAGTTATTTATTGATTCTTTAACATTAGCTCTAGGCGGATCAATCATACCAACTAGTCCAACAAATATTAAATCATTTTCAATTTCATCTAATGTATAATTATCTTTTATACTAACTTCTTTATAAGCTAAAGCTAAAACTCTTAATGCTTTATTTGATAGTTTCAATTCATTTTCTTTAATTTGTTTTATATAGTCATCATTTATATTAACAATTTTACCATTAATATAAATTTTACTACATTTTGTTAATAAGTATTCACAACTACCTTTTGTGTAAGTAAATGCTTCATTATTTTCATTAGTATTTATTGTAGACATTAGTTTACGTTCAGAATCAAAAGGAAATTCATAAATTCTTTTATCTTTATATCCTTTATCTTCAGCACTAATATATAATGCGATTTCTGTTGGATCCCCAATATATTCATTATCATTTTTACTAACATCATTACATAAGTACATAATTTTATTAAAAATACCATCTTTTATACTACTACTAATTGTATTATTGAAGTAAAATTCGCGAACAGTCATTTTATTTTCTGTTATTGTACCAGTTTTATCACTACAAATTACATTAGTACTTCCTAATGTTTCAACACTACTTATTTTTCTAACAACAGCTTTTTTATTAGCCAATCTAGTCATACCTAATGATAATATAATAGTTATAACTGCTGGTAATCCCTCAGGGATTGCAGCAACTGCTAATGATACTGCTCCCATGAAAACATGTAGAAAATCATTTCCATTATAAAGTCCAATTGCTAACATAATTAATACTATAACACCAATGATGATGGATAGTATTTTACTAATATTATTAATTTTCTTTTGTAATGGAGTAATTGTTGTATCTTCGGCAAGTAAACTTTTGGCAATTTTACCAAGTTCAGTATCCATTCCAGTTTTTACGACTATTGCTTCACATTTTCCATATACAACATTACTACCAGTAAAAACCATATTATAACGTTCACTAATAATAACATCTTTATTAATAACATCAATATTTTTTTCAATTGCTTTTGATTCTCCAGTAAGTGGAGCTTCTTCAACTTTTAATGATGCATGCCAAATTATTCTAGCATCAGCAGGAACATAATCACCAGCTTCTAATAAAATTAAATCTCCAACCACTAAATTTTTCATATCTAGCAATTCAATTTTATTATTTCTTCTAACTTTAACATTAACATTATCAATATTTTTTAATTCATCAATAGCTTTGTCAGCTTTAGCTTCTTGTATATAACCAAATATCGCATTCAATATTACTATTAATAAAATTATAATCGCATCAAAATATGATTCGTTTTCATAATACGCTACTACGAATGATATTATTGAAGTAATAATAAGGATAATAACCATTAAATTTTTAAACTGCTCAATAAATTTAATTAAACCACTCTTTTTTTTACCATTATCTATTTCGTTTTTACCATTGTCATTTAATCTAATCAAAGCTTCATTATCACTTAAACCTTCATTTGAAGTATTTAAGTTTTTTAATACTTCCGTTTTTTCTAATTTATATATATCATCTTTCATAATAGCCTCCTATTTTATATTATATCAAAAAAAGAATAATTTTAAATTATTCTTTTTATATTTTTTTATTTTGTATGTTATTTATATAATCATCGATATAGCATTTATGAAAAGTATTAATAGTATCGTTTTTAATAAATGATTTATTTTTACCGAAAATAAATAATAAATCTCTAGGATGTAATACAGTAGTTTCAACTGCTGAATGATTGATTGAATCAATAAAAAAATGTGCTTCATTAATTATAAGCTCTAGTATATGTTTTTTTATATTTTCTTCTTCTGATAGACCTTGTTTAATATTTTCAAGCTCTAAATAAAATAATTCTTGTTCAAGTTCATATTTATAAATTAAGTAAGTCTCTTTATTGTTGATCATAATAATCTCCTTTGAAATAAAATTATATTTTTATATAAAAAGAACAAGTTAATGTTCTAAAATCTTATTGGTGGAGCTGGCGAGAATTGAACTCGCGTCCGAATACATGATAATTTAAATGTCTACAAGTTTAGTTAGATAGTTAATTTCCTAATAAGCACTAGTACCTAACAACTCGCTTAAAAGTAAGTCTATAATTTTTCATTATTTACACTAGACTAATAAATAATATATCTTACTAATCGTGCTTCATTACTATCCCGTAAGAAAGAATAGTAGGAAGCTTGGGCGCTATATTTTTAAGCGAAAGATGGAGCGAATGCTCCCCCAAAGTTAAATAATTTTTTTCCAGTTATTTTCTGTTTTTGCACATTACGTGTACCGTCGACTTGCAATCTAAACCTCAATGTAGCCGTCGAAACCAAGACAGCCCCAGGTATTGTTATTATAACACAAATATAAAAAATAAAAAAGAACTTAAGTATGTTCTTTTATTACAAATTTGGTGTCCCGTATAGAATTCGAATCTATGACCCTTTGATTAAAAGTCAAATGCTCTACCAGCTGAGCTAACGGGACGTGTTTTTTGGTACTAACATATAGTATCATTATTTAATTACTAATGCAATAACTTTTTATAATATTTTATAATATTTTTTTAAATGCTTATGTCTAATATTGTCAATTATTGATAATATATGTATTTTCAAAAGTGATTATTAATGATATGATATTTTATATAAGAGTATAAAGATAGAGGTGAAGTAAAAAATGATGAAAAGATTTGTTGGATTATTAACAGTAACAATAGTACTTTTAGCTGCTTTTTCATATCATATAATTACTGTTGATGCCTATGAACCACAATATGGAGTAGTAAACTTTAATACTAAAGGTTGTGGTACAAATACATATTATACAAGTACAAGTAATAATAAAAGCGGATATTTAAATGGTTGCTATACAGGGACAGCTGCTTTCTTAGGATATAATGCTGATAGAACACAAGTGAAATTCATGGTTAGTGGAGTAGAAGGTTGGGTAAATGCTAGTGATGTCGAAGTTATTGATTATGAAGCAAATTTTACTAATGGTGTATACACTTCTAATTACCGTGTTGAAAATGGTGAATTAAAACATATAATATCTTTAAATCCTCGTAGTTACTCTAGTTATACTATGACTACATTAGGTCCTAGTCCTTCTTCGTTATCTAGTGGGGCATACTGGAGTTATGATGGAATTTACTTTTATAATGCAACGCTAGATGGTTATAAAGCGATGATCAATGATTATAAAGCAGGACATAATAATAATGCGGCTAATAAAAATAGTCCTTATTATAATTATTACATGTATTTAACACATAGAACTTATAGTAATTATACTTCAAGTGATATTAATGAATACTTAAAAGCGATTAATGTACCTAATTATTCTTTATTATATGGTGAAGAAGTATCTTTTATTCAATATCAAAATGAGTTTGGTGCTAATGCAGGAATGGTATTAGGAGTAGCTCAAAATGAAAGTGCTAATGGTACAAGTAATATAGCTTTAACTAAAAACAATTTATTTGGTCATGCAGCATTTGATGCAACACCGGGTGATAGCGCCAGTAATTATACAGATCCAACGCAAAGTATTTATGGACATGCTAAAATATATGTTTCAGAAGGGTATATGGATTCTAAAGATTATTCAGGAAGATATAATGGTGGTCACGTTGGGAATAAAAATAGTGGATTTAATATTAAATATGCTTCTGATCCTTATTGGGGAGAAAAGATGGCTACTAATTTTTATAAAATAGATAAATATAATGGAATGCAAGATTTTAATAAATATACTATTGGTATAAAACAAAGTAATAAAAATATAAATATTTATAAAGATCCGAGTCAAAGTTCTCAAGTTTTATATTCTTCAGGTACAATTCCTGATTACCCAGTTATTATACTAGAAGAAGTAATAGGTACTAGTATTAATGGTAATAATGTTTGGTATAAAATTCAAAGTGATGTGACATTAAATAGTACTAGAACTGGTATAGTTCAAGATTATGGTTATTATAATCCGAATCATAATTATGCGTATGTACACTCAGGAGATTTTATAAAAAGTAATACTGGATCTACATTGAAACCAATTTATGAAATAACATTTGATCCAAATGGTGGTACATTTCCTGATACAGTAATGAGTACTAAAAAATTATATGTTGAAGAATATAGTGTCCCTGAAATTAACGAGCCTACTAAAGCAGGAGATACATTTTTAGGGTGGGATACTGAAGTATTAGGAGCTACTTCAAATGCTACTTATACAGCAGTTTGGAAAAGTTCACAATTTACAATAACATTTAATGCGAATGGTGGTAAATTTAGTGATAATACAACTACTAACAGTAAAACTTATAATCATGGTGTAATACCAACTATAGAAGAACCAACTAGAGATGAATATACTTTTATAGGATGGGATACTGATATAACTAGTGTTAGTGGTAACAAAACTTATAATGCAGTATGGAAAAAGAATGCTAAATATTATGATATTACATTTGATGCAGATGGAGGATTATTTAGTAATGATGTGTCTTTTAAAATAGTAAGTGTAGCTGAAGGAGAAAAACCAGTAGTAGAGAATCCAACAAAAAATGGTTTTGTATTTGTAAGTTGGGATAAAGAAATTATCCCTGTTACAGGTGAAACAACTTATAAAGCTATTTGGAGAGAAGGTACGATAGAAGATCTTTTAACTGAGAGAGAAGGAAGTTTCTATTTAGAATATTTAAAAGAGGTAGATGGTAAATTAGAAATTAAAGGTTATCATACTGTTAATGATATAAATAATGATTTAAATACTAATATAACTTATGAGTTAGTACTAGTTAATCAAGATACTAAAGAAGAAGAAATTATTGTTCTTAATAGATTAACAAACACTTCAGAAATGACTATGCCTCCATATTCTCCTAATGGATATAATTACACTTATTCTTGGTTTAAAGATAGTATTGAAATTGAAAATGTAGATGATGGTAATTATACTTTGTATTTAAGAAGTTATAATGAGAGCTATTATTCAAAATCAACTGTGAGTAATAAATTATTGAATACACAAATTACAAATTATGAAACTAGTACAAATGCTGTGACAATAGTAAATAATTATCGTGATAGTGATCTGCCAATTGAATTTTATGTTAGAACAGAAGTTGTTGGTACGAAGGAAACTAGTGCTTTTGCTAATCAATATAGTATTTTAAGTAAGGTAGAATTTGATAGTACTAATTTATTGTTAGAAGCAGCAACTTATTCTGTAGGTTTAGATATGCGTAATGAAACAAATTTGAGTAGAACTTTAGTTTTTGAAAATGTTAATACATTTGAAAAATATACTTATAATTTAAATACAGTAGATCCATTATATCCAATTAAATTAATAAGTTCTGATGCATTTGGTATTGCTAAGGATCAAGCATGGTTCAGAAATGAAATAGATATGAGTTCATTACCAAAAGGTGAATATGCGGTATATGTTACTAGTGAATCTAACATTAAAGATTATGGTGAGTTATATGATGTATTATTTGCCGATTTATCGAATGCTAATACGATTATTGATGATAAAGAATATGAATTTATTATTAATAGAGAATTAAGAGATAGATTAGAGTTAATTGTAAAGTAAAAAAGAATGTAAAAATTCTTTTTTATTGTATTTTTTATAAAAAAAGAGAGGGGATTCCCCTTCTTTTTTATTAATTATTTCTAATTGATAATGTAACTGTGTTACATGAGTTAATTGTAGTTCCGTTTAATGAACTAGCGTTTAATATTAGACCTTTACTTCCAGAATCACTATTAACATAGCTACAACTAAATTTATAACCTGGATAAGCAGATTTTACTAGACTACAAGTAGTAGCAGGGTCTGCACTAATTAAATGCGGTTGAATATAAAGAGTAGTAGTATTACAAGTTGGTTCAGGATCGGGTTCTGGAGTACTAGGTGTACTAGGGTTAGTAGAAGGAGTCGAAGTGCTTGGAGTACTTGTAGAAGTAGAAGGTTTAACACCAGCACTTACTGATAGAACAATACTACTACCACTACTTATTTCACTACCAACACTTTTATTTTGATTTACTACAGTTCCTACAGTAGAACTTGAATAAACTCTAGATATACTACAAGTAATGCCTAATTCATTACATTTACTATTAGCAGCACTTTCACTTAGTCCAATAAATGATGGAACACTTATTTTACTTCCTTTTGAAATAGTTACTTCTATTGAAGCTCCAGGTAATATCTTATCACCAGCTTTATGAGAGGTACTTATTATTTCATCTTTATTTACTTCATCATTAAACTCTAACAATTCAACAATTGTTATATTATGTTCATTTGCAAAACTTCTTAAAATGTTAATATCATTATTAAAGTCTATAACAGTTAAAGCACCTTTTGAAGTCACTATTGTTATAGTACTACCTTCTTCAATAATTACATTAGCACCTGTATCAACTTTTAATATTTCACCTATATCAACTATATCACTATATTCAGTAGTATAGTTAATATTTATATTATTATCATTAGCCCATTCGATGATTTCATCTAAAGTCATTTTGCTGAAATTTGGAGTTATAATTTCTTTACCTTTAGAAATGACTAATGTTACAGTATCTTCTTTTTGGTTAATTACAGTTCCTGATTTAGGATCGGTACTTATTACATTACCAAGACTAACTGTTTCACTAAATTCATAACTAAGTTCATATTTTATACCATTTCTTTTTAACCATAAAGTAGCATCAAAAGTTTCTTTATTTTTTAAATCAATTAGCTCAACTGGCTCTAAATTTTCTTCAAGACCTAGTGAAAAATCAAGAATCAACTCTTCGTTACGAGAAGTAGTACCTGTTTTACTTTGTTCATATAAAGTATCTTTATCGGCTTCGTTAAAATTAAAGTTAATATTTAATTTATCTAAATTATAATTTAAATCTTTTATAGTTTTAATTACTTCATCAACATTCCAACCAAGCATACTAGGAAGAGTGGTGTTTAAATCATAGTTAGGACCATTACTAACAATAATCTCTACTTCTTTAATATTTCTTACCAAAATTCCATCTTCTATACTTTGCATAATTATATTATTTTCATCTACTGAATCACTGAATTCATAAATCGGATTAATTTCCACATTATTTTCATTTGCCCAAATTATTGCTTCACTAACATTTTTATTTATAAAATCTGGAAGTGCAGCTTGCTTCGGTAAGCTAATTATTTCGTAAAAAGATAATAAATTTATTACTACAAAGCTTAATACTAATATGATTGCAAATATATGAGTTATAAATCTTTTTTTAGCATTTGAAATCATTAATGCTACGATTGATAATATTATTCCAGAATATAATAAACTACTGCTTACAATTTCTAAAATATATTCTTCTTTATTAAAAGCATTATATATATTGTATCCTAAAATTCCTAAAAATATTAAAATCATTATAATTAAAATAGGTTTATTATTTATATCTTTTTCAGGGTAAAAAATAATATCTTCACTATCATTTTTACTTTTACTTTTATCGTTATCTTTTTTATTATTTTTGTTTTTTTTGTGTACTTCACGTTCCTTTTTCTTTTTGAATTCCTCTAAAACCTTTTGGTTAAATTTTTCTTCTTTTTTCTTTTTCTTCATCTGTTTTTTATTAATTTTATTTATATCATTATAATTATTACCAAGTGCACTTAAAATTTCTTTTTTATCTTCACTCATTGATACCACCACATTTCTATTCTTATAAAATAATTATAACCTAAATTAGAATTAATTAAAAGATATTATAATGAATATTTATTATAGAATGTAAAGATTTTACGTTAATGTTTGACTTATGTATATTGCTTAAATAGTATATTTATAGTATAATTTTAAAGTGATTTATACATAGAGAGAAAGAGGTGTGATCTTATGTTAGAAAGATTATCAGCTATAGAAAAAAGATACTTAGAATTAAATGAAGAATTAATGAATCCTGAGGTTTTATCAAATATTAAAAAAACTTTAGAATTAACTAAAGAAAAGGCGACTTTAAATGATGCTTATGAAGCTTACATAGAATATAAAAAAATATTGTCAGATATTGAAGGAGCAAATGAAATGCTTAAGGATCCTGAACTTTCTGAATTTGCTAGTGAAGAATTAAGAGAACTAAATATAGCGAAAGAAGAAATGGATAAAAAATTAGAAATTATTTTACTTCCTAAGGATCCAAATGATGGTAAGAATGTTATTTTTGAAATACGTGGTGCTGCTGGAGGAGATGAAGCTAATATTTTTGCAGGTGACTTATACCGTATGTATTTGAGATATGCTGAAAAAGAAAATTGGAAAATTGAAATTCTTGAAGAAAATGTTAGTGATGCTGGAGGATTTTCACTTGTACAATTTATGATTAAAGGTGAAAATGTTTATTCTAAACTGAAATATGAAAGTGGAGCTCATCGAGTACAGAGAATTCCTAATACTGAAACTCAAGGAAGAGTACATACATCTACCGCAACAGTATTAGTTATGCCAGAAGCTGATGAAGTTGATGCTGACTTAGATATGAGTGAAGTTAGAGTAGATGTTACTCGCAGTAGTGGTAGTGGAGGACAAGGAGTTAACACAACTGACTCTGCTGTTCGTTTGACCCATTTACCAACTGGTTTAGTAGTTTATTCACAAACAGAACGTAGCCAAATAAAAAATAAAGATAAAGCAATTAAAATATTACAAGCTCGTTTATATGATTTAAAAATGCAAGAGCATGATCAAGAAATTGGAGCAGAACGTCGTAGTAAAGTTGGTACTGGTGATAGAAGTGAAAAAATTAGAACTTATAACTATCCACAAAACCGTGTTACAGATCATAGAATAGGTTTTACATTAAAACAATTAGATCGCGTTATGGAAGGTAGTTTAGGAGATATAGTTGAAGCACTTATTAGTGAAGACCAACAACGTCAATTACGTGGTGAATAGTAATGAAAGATGTTGAATATTTAAAAAAATATCTAAAAAATAATTCTCTTGAAGAAGGAATAAAAAAATTAAATTATGGTATTCCAGTTCAATATATAGTTGGAAATGTCGATTTTTACGGATATTTATTTAAAGTGAACGAAAACGTTTTAATTCCACGATTTGAAACTGAAGAATTGGTTGATTTAGTAATAAAAGAAAGTTCAAATTTTATAAAACCTTCTATTTTAGATGTTGGAACTGGTAGTGGATGTATTTCAATCACTTTAAATAAAGAAATAAATGATAGTCAAGTAATTGCAGTTGATATTTCTGAGAATGCATTAGAAGTTGCTAGAGAAAATAATGAATTATTAAGTGGAAAAGTTAAATTTATTAAAAGTGATATATTGAATAATGTTTGTGGAAAATTTGATATACTTGTATCCAATCCACCTTATATAGATAAGAGTGAAAAAATTGATAATCTTGTTTATAATAATGAGCCACATTTAGCACTTTTCGCACCTAATAATGGTTTATATTTTTATGAGGAAATATTAAAAAATTGCAAGTGTTTATTAAATGATAAATACTTAATAGCATTTGAAATTGGTTGTACACAAGGTAAAGATTTAATTAATCTGACTAATATTTATTTACCTGAAGCAATCGTTAGTGTGCTAAAAGATTTACAAGGAAGAGACAGATTTGTTTTAATAAAGAGTTATTAACTCTTTTTTTCTTGATTAATTGTTAATGGATAGTTTATAATTAGTATAGGAATAGGTGATTTATGAATAAATTTTATTTTATTATATTTGGTTTTATACTAATTTTAGTAGGATTATCAGTAAATCACTATTATCAAAAAGAAATAGTTTATTATGAATTATCTACTTATGAAGAAATAAAGGAACTATTAGAAAAAGAATCAACGATTATAATAGATGTTAGGGGGGAAAATTCTTTTTTCTCTGGACATATACGTGGTTCTATTAACATTCCATATTTAACTATAATAGACGGTGATTTAGATCCTGATTTTGAAAAAGATACGTATTATCTTCTATATGATGATGGTGGGAATTTTAGTGCTGAAGCAAGTGCTCATATGGCTTTTTTAGGTTATGAAAATGTTTATTATTTTAGTGGTTTAGAACTATGGGAAGATGTAATTGATGTGGTAGAAAGTAGTGAAAATTAAGGGTTCACTCTTTTTTTTATCACTAATATTTGGTACAATAAATTTAGGTGATTGATGATGGATAAAAAACTTGAATTATTATTAAAACAAATAAATTTCTTAGAATATAAAGAATATTTTAAAGATGGAATATTAGAAAGAATTATTGGTAATAAAGATAAGACAGATTATATATTTTTAATTGAAATTAATGAAATTTTACCAATTGAAATATATAATAAATTTAATGATAATTTGAAAAATAGTTTTCCTACAATAAGAAACACTTCATCAAAATTTAAAGTTAGAAAAATTAATGATGATATAATCATTAACTATTTCAATTATTTTAAAAATATAATAATTGAAAAAACAGTGTCATATATAATTTTTAAGGAATTGAAAGTTAATATAAAAGAAAATGTGTTAGAAGCAGTTGTTGATAATAATAGTGAGAAAAATTTATTTCATAAATTATTTGACATAGTTAATAAAGAATTGGTTAATGTTGGGATAAATAATTTAAAATTGAATGTTAATATAGATGCTAATAGTGATACTAAAGTAAAAATAACAGTAGAAATTCCTGATAATGTATTAAACAATACACAAGTAAGTGAAAATAATACAAGTAATAATATTTCACAAAACAATTTTAATAAACCGGTGAGAAAAGTAATTATTGATGATAGTGAAGAAGTTGTTATGGGGAGATTAATTAATGATCCAAAAATAACTTTATTAAAAGATATCTTAACTGAGGGTAATAATATAACTGTGGAAATATCTTTATATGATAAACCTGAATTTTTTGAAACAAAAACTGGGTTAGTAATAGGTACTCTAAAAGTGACTGATTTTACTGATAGTATATATTTAAAAACTTTTATTAACTCAAAAGATGAATTTGAGCGTATAAGTAAGAAAATTAAAATGGGTAATTTTTATCAAGTTCGTGGAAATGTTAAGATGGATAATTATAGTAAAGAATTAACGTTACAAATAAGAGATATGAATTTAATTAGTAAAAAAATAGAAGAGAGAGTAGATGATGCGATCAATAAACGTGTTGAATTACATGTTCATACTAAAATGAGTCAAATGGATGGGTTATGTAATGCATCTTCAATAGTTAAATTAGCTCATAAATGGGGTCATAAAGCTATAGCGATTACTGATCATAATAGTTTACAATCTTTTCCAGAAGTTTACCATACTGTTTGTGGTATTAATAAAGGAATTGATAAAGAAGAGGATAAATTTAGAGCTATATATGGTGTTGAATTAAACATGGTTGATGATGTAGTTAACGTTGTTATGAGAGGTAATGATTCTAAATTACTTGATAATACATATGTTGTGTTCGATTTTGAAACAACTGGTTTTAATGCTGCAGGTGGAGATTCTATAATAGAAATAGGTGCAGTTAAAATTAAAGATGGTGAAATTATTGATAGATTTAGTCAATTAATAAATCCTGAACGAAGATTACCAGCTAAAATAGTAGAAATAACAAATATAACTGATGAAATGCTGGTTGGAATGCCTCTTGAAGATGAAGCTGTTAAAAACTTTATTGAGTGGTTTGAAGACTTACCAATGGTTGCGCATAATGCAAAATTTGATATGTCGTTTTTAGATATGGCATATAGTAAATATGATTTGGGAACTTTCAATAATACAGTTATTGATACTTTGGAATTATCACGAACTATGGATTCTTCATTTGCTCGTCATAGTTTATCAGCATTAGTTAAAAGATATAGTGTACCATTTGATGAAAATGCACACCATAGAGCTGATTATGATGCTGAAGCAACTGCATATGTTCTTTACAAAATGTTACAAAAACTTGACGACAGAAACTTCGAAACTGTAAATGATTTACATCGACTTGTTAGCAGTGAAGAAATACATAAATTTGGTCGTAATTTCCATGTTAATATTTTAGCTAAAGATAAGGTTGGTCTTAAAAATTTATTTAAAATCGTTTCTTTTGCATCTACTAAATATTTATATAAAACACCACGTATTTTACGAAGTGTAATTGAGGAACATAGAGAAGGTTTACTTATTGGTTCTGGTTGTTATAATGGGGAAGTTTTTATTGAAGCACGTAGTAAAACAAGTGAAGAATTAAATAATGTTATAGATTTTTATGACTATGTTGAACTGCAACCTATTGATTGCTATGATCATTTATTACAAATGAGTGATTTTGGTAGTAAGATAGAATTGATTAATCATTTAAAGAAAATTATTGATGCGACAAAGAATGCTGGTAAACTAATAGTAGCAAGTGGTGATGTACATCATATTGACGATGATGATAAAATATATCGTAAAATTATTGTAAATCAAAAAGTTCCTGGTGGGGGAAGACATCAACTTGCTCGTAATAATATAACTGAAATACCAAGTAATTATTTTAGAACAACTACTGAAATGTATGATGGATTTGATTATTTAGAAAAAGAATTAGCAGATGAATTAATTGTAGTTAATCCAAATAAGATTGCTTCAATGGTAGATATAATTGAAGTTATAATTCAAACTGGAGGAATACCATTTTCTCCGAAAATTGAAAATTCTGAACAAATAGTAAAAGATTTAGTATTTGATAAAGCCCATAGTATGTATGGAAATCCATTACCAGAAAATATTCGAGAACGAGTTGAATATGAATTAAACAGTATAATAAATGGTGGATTTGACGTTATTTATTTAACTAGTCAGAAGCTAGTTAAAAAAAGTAATGATGATGGTTATTTAGTAGGATCACGTGGTTCGGTAGGCTCTAGTTTTGTAGCAACAATGATGGGTATTACTGAGGTTAATCCATTACCAGCTCATTATTTATGCCCTGAGTGTAAACATAGTATATTTGAAGATGAAGATAGTAATCCATATGGTAATACATACAGTAGTGGATATGATTTACCTAAAAAGAAATGTCCGAAATGTAATACTATAATGCGAACTGAAGGCCAAGATATGCCCTTTGCTACTTTCTTAGGATTTAATGCAGATAAAGTTCCTGATATTGATCTTAATTTTTCTGGAGATAATCAAAGCAAGATACATGAATATACAAAAGAGTTATTTGGAGTAGATAATGTATTTAGAGCAGGTACGGTAGGTACAGTAGCTGATAAAACTGCCTTTGGTTATGTAAAAGGTTACTGTGAAGATAATGGTATTATAATGCGTACTGCTGAAGTTGAGAGACTTGCTAAAGGGTGTACTGGTGTAAAAAGAACTAGTGGACAACATCCAGGAGGAATAGTTGTAGTTCCAGGCTATATGGATGTGTATGATTTTACCCCTTATCAATATCCAGCTGATGATTCAAATAGTGCTTGGAGAACAACACACTTTGATTATCATGCTATCGAAGAAGATTTATTAAAACTAGATATTTTAGGTCATCAAGATCCAACTGATCTTCGTATGCTTCAAGACTTATCTGGAATAGATGTAACAACGTTGCCTTTCAATGATAAAAAAGTGCTTAGTTTATTATCTAGTACTAAAGAGATGGGGGTAACTCCAGAACAAATTATGTGTCCAATTGGAGCTTTAGGATTACCTGAACTTGGAACTAAATTTGTTATGAATATGTTACTAGAAACTAAACCAAAAACATTTTCAGAACTTGTTAAAATATCTGGGTTATCTCATGGTACTGATGTTTGGGCAGGTAATGCTCGAGATTTAATAATGAACAATGTTGTTCCATTTAAAGAGGTTATTGGATGTCGTGATGATATTATGGTAAGTCTTATGAATTGGGGAGTAAAACCAAAAACAGCATTTGATATAATGGAATTTGTACGTAAAGGTCGTCCTACTAAACAACCTGATTTATGGCAAAATTATGCTGATATATTAAAAGAAGCTAATATACCTGAATGGTATATAGAATCATGCAGAAAAATTAAATATATGTTCCCTAAAGCACATGCAGTAGCGTATGTTATGAGTGCACTTCGAATTGCTTGGTTTAAAGTATATAAACCACTTTATTACTATACAGCTTACTTTTCTAATAGACCTGATGATTATGATATTGAAGTTATGATTAAAGGATATGATGCTATTAAAAACAAAATAGTTGAAATCACTAATAAAGGATATGATGTAACAAACAAAGAAACAGCAATTTTAGATTGCTTAAAAGTAGCTTTGGAAGCCACTGCGCGTGGATTTAAGTTTGCAAATATAGATTTGAATGAAAGTGATAGTATGAACTTTAAAATTAAAGATGATTTTACATTATACCCGCCATTTAAAACTATAGAAGGGCTTGGAGATACTGTTGCACATAACATTGTAGATGAAAGAGAAAAGAAAAATTTCTTATCTATTGAAGATTTACAAAAGCGTTGCAAAATTTCATCTACTTTAATAGAAAAAATGCGTATGATGAAAATTTTAGACGGAATGGATGAATCAAGTCAATTAAGTTTATTTTGAAACAACTTTTAAAGTTGTTTTTTTAATAAATTTAATTATGATATAATATGATTTATAGGTGATTATATGAAAAATAATAAAATAATACAAATTATAACATTAGTATCAATTATTGTTATAATTGTTTTGATGGCAGTTTATAAAAATAACTTAGATAGAAGTAGCATCGAAGTGAGCAGTGTTTCTTTAAATAATGATAAACCTACAATATTAGTTTTTGGTAGTGAAACTTGTTCAACATGTATTAGTTTACATAATACTTTGGAATCGTTAAATAAAAATTATAATAAAGAAATTAATATAAATTTTATAGATGTTGTTAAATATCCTGATTTTAAAGATGAATATGAAGTTAGTTCCATGCCTACAACATATTTTATAAATTCTGACGGTTCTCCATATGAGATATCAAATGAAGTTAGATATAAATACAGTTTCAATTATAAATATAATGAAAAAAATAATATAGATGCCGTGTATTTGTTGGGAGATATTAGTGAAACAGATTTAGAATTAATAGTTAGAGAAATGATTAAAAAGTAGACTAATCTACTTTTTTTATACAATAAATTCTTCAATATCAGTAATATTAAGTGAGTCATCTTCACTAATATAAGATTGATATACACTTATAATAGCGCCAATCAAGGTTAAAAAAGCTACTACAGAACCTAATTTAGCTTCTTCTATATCACCGTCTAAAAAATCCTCTATTTTTAATGTTCGTATACTATTGAAAAACAAAACAACTATTATCACTAGTAAAAATAATCGATTAAACTTTTCAATATTTTCTCCTACACCTTTTTCTAATAATGGTTTACCAGTAGTTTTTTCGCAGTAAAGGTCTAAACTGACGATTATAGATAGTAATGCAGCAATTAGAAATCCAAAATTACCAAAAATCTGTGTTAGAATGATTTCTATTTCATCTTTTTTTACAAGTCCTTCTTTAATTTTTTTATCCATTATATGCCTTTATTATCTTCATTTCGCTTACTGTTACAAATTGAAACCCATCATTTATTAATCTTTCTAGTAATAATTCAGTAGCTTTAACAGTGCTATCTTTTATATCATGCATTAATATAATGTCATAGTTTTCTAAATCTTTTAAAATATTATTCATAATTATCTCTGGATCATTATATTTCCAGTCATTAGAATCAACATCCCACATAATTAATTCTAAATCAAGTTTATGACTAGCTTTTCTAATCGTATTATTTATAGAACCATATGTAGGTCTAAAGAGTGTAGGTGTAATATTTAAGCTCATATTAATATTTTCCTGTGCAGTTTTTATTTCGTTAATAATATCCTCATAATCTTTATTAAGCCAACTATGACTATTAGTATGATTACCTATTTCATTACCATCAAGAAACATATTTTTCAAAAGTTTTTCATAGCCATTAATTTTATTACCTACAATAAAAAAAGTAGCTTTAGAGTTATAATCTTTTAAAATAGAATATATTTCACTTGTATATTTACTAGGTCCATCATCAAAAGTAAGGGCGACATATTTTTCGTTCACAGCATAATTATTAATTGAACTAAAGGTAGTATTTTCAAACATAAATTTATTAGTAAACTTATTTAGTGGAATTGTGATTTTTTCATCTAAATAAAAAATTAATTTATCGCTAGTTATAACAAAGTTTGAATTATTTATTAAATCTTTTGTAATGCTTTTAAATTTATTGTTAATAATTATATAAAGTTTATTATATTCTTCCTCAGTAAATAAATCACTCATATTTACAGTAGAATTATTATTTAAATCATATAATATAGTTTTAGAAATGTTATTTGTTTTAAAAGAAATACATAATATATTTGTATTAGTTTTAGAAATATTAATTAATTTAAAATTATTATCAACAATGTTAGCTTTAATTTCATTATCCAAAATTGGAATATTGAAATAAGGAATTGAAGAGTTGTCATTAATAACATTTGTATAATTAAATACTTCAGTTGTATCTTTTTTGCAACCGGGAATAATCAATAAAATTATGATTAAAATTATAAATTTTATTTTCATGATTATCACCCATTAAATTATATGAATGTATAAAAATAATATACAAATTGTTAATTTTTATTTCAGCGGAAAATTGAAAAAAGTAAATAAATGTAAAATCATAAAATGTTCGATTTACAATTTTTTACCAAAAAAGTTTTTTATCGAAAAATGCAAAATACATTAAAAATCGTTGAAAAATAAAGAAAAATTAGTTTTTTGATATTTTTTTTAAAAAAAATATTTTTTTATTTTTTGCAAAAGTGTTGATTTTAGTAAAACTTAGTTTTATAATTTTTTGTATACGGAGGTTTTGTATGAAAGAAATAATAGATGATCAAATAATAAATATCAACGTTGTTAAAAGAAATGGTAAAAAAGCATCTTTTGATGGCACAAAAATAGCATTAGCAATAAAAAAAGGTTTCGATAATATTATAAGTTATGATGAAGATAATGTAGTTGTAAATTACACAACTAAAGATGTTCAAAAGGTTTATCGAAAAGTTATTGATAAAATAGTAAGTAATTATAATGAAAAAATAAAGATTGAAGAAATTCAAGATATTATTGAAGAGCAATTAAAACAATGTGGGTATGATGATGTTCATGATTCATTCTCAACTTATCGTGAACGTAGAAATCAATCAAGAAAGTTATTTTTTGATGAAAAGAAGACACATAAATTTTTAAAGTCAATTGAAGGATTAGGTTTGAAAAGTTCAGTAGAAGATGATTCAAAAAGAGAAAATGCAAATGTAGATGGTGATTCAGCAATGGGAACTATGCTTCAATATGGTAGTACAATTTCTAAAGAATTTGCTAAATCATATTTAATGAAGAAAAAATTTGCTGATGCTCATGATGATGGATTTATTCATATACATGATATGGATTTCTTACCAATGGGAACAACTACATGTATGCAAATTGAATTAGATAAATTATTTAAAAATGGTTTTTCTACAGGTCATGGTTTCATAAGAGAACCTAAAGATATAGCAACATATTCAGCTCTTGCAGCTATTGTTATTCAAGCTAATCAAAATGATCAACATGGTGGACAATCAATCCCAGCACTAGATTACTATTTAGCTCCAGGAGTATTGTGTACTTTCAAAAAATTATTTAAGCAACAGATCTATGATTTGTTAGAATTTTTAGATTTATTAAGTTTTGTTAATATGGATAGTGTTAGTAATGAAATAGATAAACTTAAAAGTGTAGATGTTAATATAGAAATATTCAAAAGATTTTACAAGGAGAGTGCTAGAGTTAAAAAAGTTTTTGAAGATGCTTGTAAAAAAGCATTAATGAAAACGGACAGAGCAACTTATCAAGGAATGGAATCTTTTGTTCATAATTTAAATACGATGCATTCAAGAGCAGGAGCTCAAGTACCATTCTCATCAATTAATTTCGGAACAGATACTTCAACAGAAGGAAGAATGGTCAGCGAAAGTTTACTTAATTCAATTTATAATGGATTAGGTAAAGGTGAAACACCGATATTTCCAGTAGCAATATTTAAAGTTAAAGAGGGAATAAATTATAATAAAGAAGATAAAAATTATGATTTGTTTAAGCTTGCTTGTAAAGTATCAGCTAAAAGATTATTTCCAAACTTTTCATTTATTGATGCCCCATTTAACTTAGAATATTATCAAGAAGGTAATTTTAAAACAGAAGTTGGTTATATGGGATGTCGTACTCGTGTTATGAGTGATGTCACTAATACAAATAATCAAACAACTGGTGGTAGAGGTAATTTATCATTTACGTCAATTAATTTACCAAGACTAGGTATTAAACATGGAATATGTAATAATAATGAATTAAATTTAGATGCATTTTATCAAGAGTTGGAAGAATTAATGGATATGGTTAAAGATCAATTATTAGAAAGATTTGAAATACAGTGTAGTCGTCGTAATTATAATTTTCCATTTTTAATAAAAGAAGGAATATGGACAGATGGAGATAAATTGAAAAGTACAGATCGTCTTAGAAAAATTCTTAAACATGGAAGTTTAACTATCGGATTTATTGGATTAGCAGAGACATTAACAGCCTTAGTCGGTAAACATCACGCAGAAGATAAAGAAGCGCTAGCTTTAGGACATGAAATAATTAAATTTATGAGAAATAAGTGTGATAAATTAGCAAAAGAATATAATCTTAATTTTACTTTAATTGCAACACCAGCAGAAGGATTAAGTGGTAGATTTGTTAACATGGATCGCGCAATTTATGGAAAAATAAAAGGTGTTACAGATAAAAACTATTATACAAATTCTTTCCATGTGCCAGTAAAATATAAAATTGATATTGCTGATAAAATTAAAATAGAAGCACCATTTCACGAATATACAAATGGTGGACATATTAGTTATATTGAACTAGATGGAGATACTGCTAAAAATGTAGATGCATTTGAAAGTGTAGTTAGATTGATGAAAGAATCTAATATTGGTTATGGTGCTATAAATCACCCTGTAGATCGTGATCCAGTTTGTGGTTATGTTGGAGTGATAAATGATGTATGTCCAAAATGTGGACGAAGTGAATTCACAAGTGTACCATTAGAAAAAATCACAAATTGTGATTGTTAATTAGGAGGAAAAAATATTATGGAAAAAACAGTAGGAGAAGGAATTGGATTTGAAAGAATTCGTCGTGTGACAGGTTATTTAGCTGGAGATTTAAAAAGATTCAATAATGGAAAAAAAGCTGAAGAGTGTGATCGTGTTAAACATAGCGGTATAAAAAAAATTATGAACGATTCTAAAGTAGTTAAAGAAAAAAATGAAAATTAGAGTAGCTAGTGATTTATCAATTGATAGCATTGTCGATGGGCCTGGTTTAAGAACAGTCATATGGACACAAGGATGTATTCATAATTGTCCTGGTTGTCATAATATATCTACCCAAAGTTTTGATGCTGGAGCTTTAATAGAAGTAGAAGAAGTGATTGAAGCGTTAGAAGAAGTAAAAATATTTGATGGTGTTACTTTTTCTGGAGGAGAACCGATGCATCAGGCAAAAGCTTGTTCAATTATAAGCAAATATTTAAAAGAAAGAAATATTAATATTTGGTGTTATACTGGTTATACATTTGAAGAATTGATTGAATTAGGTAATAAAAATAAATATATTGTTGATTTCTTAAATAGTATTGATGTGTTAGTAGATGGAAAATTTTTAGATTATCAAAAAGATTTGAAACTTAATTTTAGAGGTTCAACTAATCAGCGTATTATTGATGTTAAAAAAAGTTTAAAATTAAATAAAATAACTATAATAGATAAATATGACAGTTATGCTGAAAATGCTAGTAATAAAAAGATAGAAGGAATATACACTTAGTATACTTTCTATCTTTTTTATTTAGTGTGTATATGCTATAATTATTTATATAAATGAGGAGATTATGTATATGTTTGATATGTTTAAAAGAAAAGGATATGTAGAAGAACCTAATGATCCACGTATTAAAAAGCCAATTGATCAAAAAAAAGCCATAATAATATTAGCTGGAATAGTTTTATTTATTACTATAATTGTATTTACTATTACAACTATTAATAATGCTAATAAAAATAAAACTTGTAATAATATTGAAGAAGTTTATGAGGATGCTGCAATGAAATATTTAGCTGATAATAATATGTTGCCAGCTGTTGAAACGAATGAAGTTACTGTAGATGGTGAGACACTTATTAATGAAAAATATATAAATGAGCAAGATATTATGTTGAATGATAATAGAAGTAGAGCTACGATAACTATAACTAAATATTTTATAGATGATAAGCAGACTGATGAAGAGCTGGAATATTTAAAAAGAGTAGAATTAACAGATGCTGGATATTGTTCTACTGAAGAAAGATATTCAGGCTATAAAACTAGTTCTAAATTACCAAAAGGTAATGTATTAGTAGAAATAGTTCCGACTTTTAATTACTATGAAACTACTAGTTATCAAACAAAATGGACTGGTTATTTTGAACCGGATGAATTAAATGCTGAAGAAGATGAAGAGTTTAACGTTATATTACCACTTAATGAAAAGTTAATGCCTGATGTTCCATCACCAGGTATTGCTACAAGTATTGAAAAAGAAGATTTAACTTATTATAGTTATATAGATACAAAATGGAGATTTTATAAAAACAATTCAGGAGATTACTCTGCGTATGTTACTGAACAACCAGCTGGATATTCAACTAAAGATAGTTCGTCTTTAAAACAAGGTGAATGGAGTGAATATAGTTTAGACTATCCAGAAGTTAAAGATTATCGTACTATAACTAGTAAAACTGGCTATCGATGGTATTATAAAGAAGATGGTGAAAAAATCTATTGGAATAATGGAGATTATACAGTAGAACAACCTGGAGAAAAATATACTGAAAAAGAAGATAAAGTTACTATGTATTCTTATCAAGATGATTATTATAGATGGTATAATGGTGAAAAAAGAGAATATTCTTCTTATGTATCAACAGCACCAAGAAATTATAATTATGTTGATTTAGAAAATTATATTACTACTAATCAGTCTTCATGGCGTGAAATCAATTATGGGACAGCTGAAACATCTGCTTACCGTGAGGTATTTACTCAAATAAGAAGTAGATATCGCATTCATTATGAAGTATACTCTTTCTTAATGTTAGATGAATATGTTGATAAAGAAAAATTTGAAGAATTAACTAATGCTTCATACAATGATTTTTATAACACAGCAAACATTGAAGTAGATGTAGAATATACTTATAAATATAGAAGTGCTTAAAAACTGGGAAACCAGTTTTTTTTATATAACTTAAACATATTATTAAATATGAAAAGAAAATTTAAGATACAAAAAAAATATACTATAAACTTAACGAGAAGAAAAAAAGTAATAGTTGTTATAATATTGATATTATTTCTTATTTGGAATATATTTAGTTATTTAAATAATGTCATTTCTAGTATAATTATTGAATATGCTGAAGTAGAAATTGAAAAATTATCAACATTAGTAATAAATGAAGCTATAAATAGTGAAGTTACTCATGACTTGGATGTTGATAATTTATATGAAATTACTACTGATTATGAAGGTTATATAAATAGTATTGATTTAGATCCGATTATTGTAAATAAATTATTATCTACAGCAACTTCTGAGGTTCAAAAAAATTTAAATTTGATTTCTAAAGGTGAACTTAGTGAGATGGGAATTGAAAGTAATAATCTACAATATTTTAATAAAAATGAAGGTATTATTTTTAAAATACCAATAGGTGTTATATTCAATAATACATTGTTAGCTAATTATGGATTTAAAGTACCTGTTAGGCTTAGTTATGTTGGAAATATTGAGAGTAATATTCAAACTAAAGTTACAGAATATGGTATGAATAATGCAGTGATAGAAGTATTTGTGAGAGTAACAGTAAATCAAAAATTAATACTGCCTTTAACTAGTAAAGTAGTGACAACATCAACTGATATTCCAGTAGCAATTAAAATTATAAATGGTAAAGTACCAGACTATTATTTAGGAGAATATGGTAAAGAAACTTCTTCTTTACAACTACCAGTTAACTAAATAATAAAAATAGTGTATAATGAAAGAGGTGATAGTATGAAGTTAATAGTTTTAGAAAATTATAAATATGAACTTATTAAAGAGTATAAAGAAGGATTTTCTAATGATGAATTAGAAAGATTATATACAGATTATTTTTATGATTATGATTATATATTAGGTGATTGGTCATATGGAAAATTAAGATTGAAAGGTTTTTGTAATAAAAACAATAGTAAAATTAATAGTAATAATGATTATGCTAATATAGATGAGTATATTAAAGAAAGATGTGCTTATGAATGTAAGTATTTTATATTAAAAAAAGTTAATTAAATAGGAGGATTGAAAAATGGAAATTATGTTATTTATAGCAATTTTATTGATTCCACTAATTGCACAAATTAATGTTAGTGGATCATATAACAAATTTAAAAGAAAAAAAATTAAAACGGGAAAATCAGGATTTGATGTAGCAAGAAAAATGCTTGATGATAATGGTTTGAGTGAAGTGTATATTGTTGAAACAAAAGGAAATTTAACAGATCATTATGATCCTAGAAGAAAGACAGTTAGACTATCTACTGATATATATCATGGTACGACAATTGCAGCTACAGCTGTAGCTGCTCATGAAGTAGGTCATGCGATTCAAGATAAAGATAATTATTTTTATTTAAAATTGAGATCATTTATTTTTCCAGTTGTTAAAGTAGCAACATCACTATCATATTTTATAATATTAGGAAGTTTTCTATTGGCGTCGTTAGGTTTACTTTATATAGGTATTGCTTTTACAGCGGTAGGATTAATTTTTCAGATTATAACTTTACCGGTAGAATTTAATGCATCTAAGCGTGCTTTAAATTATTTAGAAAATTTAAACGAACTTGATAAAGAAGATATGAATGGTAGCAAAAAAATGCTTAGTGCAGCGGCATTAACATATGTAGCAGGAGTACTAGCGAGTGCACTTGAAATATTAAGATTATTAATGATAGCAAGAGATTAATGTAAACATTCTTTATAGAATGTTTTTTTCTTTTTATAATAGTTGCAATTGTGTTATAATAGTATAGGAGGATTAAGATGGAAAAGTATGAAATAAATAATAAATATATTAACTTTAAATCGAGAATCACCACTTTATGGAGGTCTCTTTGAACCAGATAAGCTAGAAATAGAAATTAAAAATTTAGAGAATAAAACTCTTTTGGAAAATTTCTGGGATGATAAGAATACTAGTACTGAAATTATTGCTGAATTAAATGATAAAAAAAACAAATATGATATAGGAAAAAAATTATTAAATAAAGTAAATAGTGCTATTGAATTATTGGGTGATAATATTGATGAAGAATTTTTATTAATATTAGAAGATGATATAGAAATTATTGAAAAAGAGTTAAGTTCTTTTGAAATTAAATTGTTGTTAAGTGAAGAATTTGATGCAAATGGTGCAGTGTTAGAAATTACTTCAGGAGCAGGTGGAGTAGAAGCATGTGACTGGGCTAATATGTTATTTAGAATGTATGAGAGATATGCTAATAAAAATAATTTTGTATTTGAAATAATTGATATTCAAAAAGGTAATGAAGCTGGTATTAAAAGTGCAACAGTTTTAATAAAAGGGTTATATGGATATGGTTATTTAAAAAACGAACGTGGTGTTCATAGATTAGTTAGAATATCACCGTTTGATAGTGGAGCTAGAAGACATACGTCATTTGCATCAATATTAGTAACACCACTATTTGAAAAATCTAAAATTAATGTAGTGATAAATGAAGGTGATTTAAAAATTGATGTTTATCGTGCTAGTGGAGCAGGTGGACAACATGTTAATACAACTGATAGTGCTGTAAGAATTACTCATTTACCAACTAAAACTGTAGTTACCTGTCAACAAGAACGCAGTCAAATTCAAAATAAAGAAAAATGTTTAGAATTGCTTAAAATGAAATTATATCAATTAGAAATAGATAAACGAAATGAGAAATTAAAAGATATGCGCGGTGTTACTATGGATGTGAATTTTGGTTCACAAATTAGAAGTTATGTAATGCATCCATATTCTTTAGTTAAAGATCATCGAACTAATACTGAAAATACTAATGTAGAAAAAGTATTAGATGGTGATATAGAATTATTTATAAATGATAATTTAAGAAGGAGATAATGAAAATGATATTTAATAGAAAAAAATTAGATGATAATATTATTAAATCAATTTATAAAAAAGATAGATTGTTACGATATATGTATTTAATACTAGGTGTATTTTGTATAGCGATGGCATATAATTTATTTATTGTACCTAGTAAGCTACTATATGGTATGGGTGGAGTAGGTATTATCTTAAAGGAATTATACGATATTTCTCCATCACTAGTAATATTAGTTGCAAATTCAATATTATTAGTAGTTAGTTATTTCTTGATCGGAAAAGAAAAAACTAGTAAAACAGTAGTAGGAGCATTATTAGTTCCATTAATGGTTGAATTAACATCAAGTGTTAATTCTTACGTGGTAATTGAATATGATGCATGGTTATATGCCTTATTTGGTTCAGTGCTAACAGGAATAGGATTAGGTCTTGTATTCAAAACTGGATATACTACTGGAGGAACTGATATATTAAATCAAGTAGTTAGTAAGTATGGGAAAATGTCTATTGGTAATGCAATGATATGGACTGATGGTTTAATAATAATTGCTGGGGTATTAGTTGTTGGATGGACAAGTGCAATGTACTCAGTTATTGTTTTAGCAATTATAAGTTTTATAAC
>CAYJJT010000006.1:26729-27611 GCA_964370575.1 uncultured Muribaculaceae bacterium
TGGAATATCACAATGTAAAAGTTTTTATATTATTACAGACCATGAAACAGAAGTTAAGAAATTTATTACTAGACACTTGGATAGAGGTGTAACAGTTTTAGATGGACGTGGAGGATATACAGGAAATCATCAAAAAGTTATCATGTGTATTATTCCAACAAAAGAATATTTCGTAGCAAAAGAAGGAATCCATGCGATTGATCCAAATGCTTTCTTCTTAGTTACAGATGCATATGAAGTATCTGGTGGAAAATAGAGGGGTAAAAGATGGAGTTAATTAGATTAAAAAATGTTAATAAAAAATATAAAACTGGTGTAGTTGCTTTACATGATATGAGTTTATCAATAAAAAAAGGTGAATTTGTATTTGTTATAGGTAGTACAGGTTGTGGGAAAAGTACACTTATAAAAATGCTATATAGAGAAGAAAAACCAACTAGAGGACAAATATTAGTTGGAGGATTAAATGTTGGAAAATTAAGAAATAGTAAAGTATATAAACTTAGAAGAAAAATAGGAGTAGTATTCCAAGATTTCAAGTTGTTAAATAAGAAAACAGTATATGAGAATGTAGCTTTTGCTTTAGAAATATTTGGAGCACCTAAAAGAGAAATTCATGAAAAAACTGTTAAGGTTTTAGATTTAGTAGGACTTAAAAATAAAGCTAAGAGTTATCCGAATGAATTATCAGGTGGTGAGCAACAAAGGACTGCTTTAGCACGTGCTATCGTGAATAGTCCTGACATACTTATATGCGACGAGCCTACAGGTAATCTTGACCCTGAAACGGCTTGGGAAATTATGAGTATTTTAGATGATATCAATAAAAGGGGTACAACTATAGTTATGGCCACTCATGCTAGAGAAATCGTTGACGGCATG
>CAYJJT010000006.1:27621-29330 GCA_964370575.1 uncultured Muribaculaceae bacterium
ATAGCAAGAGCAATTATAAATGGACCTAAATTATTAATTTGTGATGAACCAACTGGTAATCTAGATGGGAATACTAGTATGGAAATTATGAATGTTTTAGATGAAATATCAAAAATGGGAACAACTATTATAATGGTTACACACGATACTAAAATTGTAGAAAGAATGAAAAAAAGAGTATTATTACTAGATTCAGGAAGAATTTTAAAAGAATATAAGGAAGGTGAGTACACTAATGAGAGCACTAAGAATATTTAGTAGAAATATACGTGATTCATTTTACAGTGTATTTCGTAACTTTTCTTTATCAATGGCAAGTATAATTTGTATTACAATTACATTAATTGTAGTATCAATATTTATTATATTAACAATGAATGTATCAAATTTTACTAAATTAGTTGAAGGGGATGTAACAATAGTTGCTTTCCTAGATGTAGATGCTAGTGATGAAGAAGTAGAAATTATTAAACAAAAAATAGAACAATTAGATAATATTGATTCGTTTGAATATAAATCTAAGCAAGAAATCGCAAATGATATGATGGCAGAAGATGAAACTTTTGCAAGTATTATGGGAGATTGGACAGAGGAAGAAAATCCGCTAAATCCAACGGTTCAAATTAAAGCAACTGAAATTGAATTTGTAGAGAGTATTGCTAAAGATATTGAAAAAATGGATAACGTTGATGAAGTACAATGGGGAGAAGAGATGGTTGATTCTTTAATCTCTGTATTTGAAACAGTTAGACAAGTTTGTTTTTATACTGTTATTGCTTTAGTAGTGGTAACAGCATTCTTAATTACAAATACTATAAAAATTACAATACTTGCTCGTAAACGTGAAATAGATATTATGCGTTTAGTTGGAGCTAGTAATATTAATATTAAAATTCCATTTATATTTGAAGGATTATTTCTTGGAATATTTGGAGCAATTTTACCAATATTAGTTACAGTATTTGGATACCAGGAATTATATACTAACTTTAATGGACAATTATTTTCACCATTCATTAAATTAATAGAGCCAGAACCATTTGTATATGGTTTATCAATCTTATTACTTGGACTTGGAATATTAGTAGGTATGTTTGGAAGCTATACTGCAGTACGTAAGCATTTAAAAATTTAGATAGGAGAATTTATGGATTTATTAGATATACAACATATTGTTATAGCTTTAATTTTATTGATTATAGCTATAGCAATAACTAGAAGTAAAAAAGTAGATTTTAAAATAGAAATAAATAAACTTATTGAATATCTTGGAGGTAGAAGCAATATATTAGATTATGAATTTAATGAATCAAGATTTATTGTTACACTAAAAGATATTGATATAGTTAATAAAGAAAGTATCCAAAAACTTGGAGCTAAAGGAATTGTAGAAATAGAAAATCAGTTAAAAATAATTTTAGGTGATGATGCTAAGCAATTAAAAAAATATATTAAAGATTTAAAATAAGGTTTAGATTATTCTAAACTTTTTTATTTTCTACAAATATTTATAAAAAAAGACAAAATTCGACAAAATATGACAAATTAATATTGTAAGATGTAAATATGGAGGAACTTATGAATATATTTGAAACAATAGTTTTAGGTTGTACGATTATATCATTTCCATATATTGTTGAAGTATTATTCTTAGCGTATCATAAAGATTATACTAAAGAACAACGAGATTTATTTGTAGATATAGCAAT
>CAYJJT010000007.1:0-267 GCA_964370575.1 uncultured Muribaculaceae bacterium
TTAATCATTGTAAGTGGAGTTTTTAAATCATGTGTTATATTTGCTAATAATTCATGACGTAATTTTTCAGTATTTTCTAATTCATCTCTAGCATAATTTAAACTTTCTGCTAATTCATTCAACTCTTTTATATCTTCATCTATTTCAAAAACGGTATCAAAATTTCCTTCACTTAACTTAGTTGCTGATGAAGTAATTTTAACTATAGGTTTAGATAATTTTTTAGAAATAAAATATCCTATAATTAAAGCTAAAATTATTACTACA
>CAYJJT010000007.1:277-12357 GCA_964370575.1 uncultured Muribaculaceae bacterium
TAGTAAGTATTTCAATTGTTGATCCCATTGGTTGAAGTGCAGAACTTACAAATACTGTTATATTATCTTCTAATTTAATACCAGACATAATCATACTTTCATTTCTTTCAAAATCAAATAACTCTTTATTGTTAAGTTTATCTTCACTATTAATAAAGTCATTTTTAAATTTAATTACTTCAGTAATACTATATATACCTTGATCGTTTTTTTGAATCATACATCCAAATTGTGTATTTGAATTTGTATATATTATTTCATAGTTTTCAACTACTTCTATACATACTCCATTTTGATATGATATTGAATCAATAACTTCCTCAATATTATTTCCATCATATTTATTTGATATTTCATCAATAACATCATTGTTTAAAGACACTCTACTATATCTATAATATGAGTTTAAAAATACAACTTGGAAGAGCCATAAAAGTGTAATAATTATCACAGTAAATAAAGTTAGATATATCCATATTTTAGATTTGATACTATTAAACTTTTTCATCATATTTATAACCTACTCCTCTTACTGTTTTAATAAGATTACGGTAAATTCCTAAATTGTTTCTAAGCATTTTAATATGAGTATCTACTGTTCTGTCGTCACCAAAATAATCATAACCCCATATCTTCCTAAGGAGCGTTTCTCTAGAAACTGCTACATTTTTGTTATTCATAAAATAAATTAATAATTCAAATTCTTTAGGTGTAACCTTAATTTCATCTTCTTTAATAAATACTATTCGTCCTTTAGTATCTACTTTTAAGGTTTTATATATATAAATATCCTTATTGATAGTACCAGTTCTAACTAGAATAGCTTTAATTCTTGCTATTAATTCTTTTGGAGAAAATGGTTTAGTAAGATAATCATCTACCCCTAGTTCAAATCCTAATAATTTATCATATTCTTCTTTTCTAGCAGAAAGCATTATAACTGGAATATTTTTTATATTATTAATTTCCTTTAAAGTACTATAACCATCCATTTTAGGCATCATTACATCAAGTATAATTAAATCAACATCATTATTTTTAATGATTTCTATCGCTTCGATACCATTTTCTGCTTCAAGTACTGAATAATTTTCACTGATACAATATTCTTTAATAACATTTCTAATTAATAATTCGTCATCTACTACTAGTATTTTCATAAGTCACCTCTTAATTTACTATACCACAATTTTATGTAATAATTGTGAAAAAAGAAAATACAATTGTATTTTCCTTACGCCATATAACTAGGCAATTTCATTTTAATTTTTTCTCTTTTAATAACATTTTGATATTCATTAACTAATACTTCAGCAATTACTTTATTATTATCGAAATAAACAATTGCACTATCTAAATTAGCATTACAATTTTTAGTTTCTTCTTTTATCTTTTCTAGTGCATCAATGATTCCATCAATCGTATCGGCTTTTATAAGGAAATCATTTTCATTAATTACTTCATTACCTGATTCTACATTCACAAATTCAAATTCTTCAGTAGAAAATAATGCAACTGCTTGACTAATTTTATCAGAAGTTTTATCTACCGAATAATTTTCAAGTTTCCAACCACTATCTAAAAAAATATGCCCCATTTCTAGTATTTGATACGGTATATTATCAGTATTATATACGGTACCATGTACTAGACCAATTATTTTTTTTGAATCTAATTTTAATTCTAATCTAATTTCATCCATAATATACCTCCTTAACTGTATTTTATTATACTATATATTCAAAATAAGTCAATTAATCTATACCTTCATAGTACTTGGTAAGTATGATTTTTTCTTATTATATTCAATATATAAATCTATTTTATCTTTATTATTAACATCCAAATCCTGAATTTTATAATTACTTATTATCAATTTATTATTAAGTTCAAGAAGTACACTACTAATCATTTCTCTTGGAACTGATATTTGTGTATTATAGAGTGTATTTTCATCTGATAAGCTTATTGTATTATATTTATGACTTAATAGTAATACAAAATTTATTTGTTCAGTATTTTTAGATATATTAATTTCATTTATATCTTCTAAATCAAAATTACTTGAATATATTTTTTCAATTTCTTTAATTTTTGTTTGTAATGCATCAACCTTATTTTCACAACTTCCAGTTACTTCAATATATATTTTATCTTCTATCATATTTTCTCCTTATACTTTTATTAAACCTTTTAATTTTTTTATTACCTTCTTTTCTATTCTTGATATATATGACTGGCTTATATCAAGTTTTAAAGCAACATCTTTTTGTGTCAGTTCGGTACATCCATATAAACCATATCTTAAAATCATAATTTGCTTATCTCTAGCATTTAAATTTTTTACTTCATCATATAATAATTGCTTTTCGACTTCTTCTTCTAAATTTTTAGTTACTATATCTGCATCTGTACCAACTATATCCTCTAAATTTAGTTCATTACCTTCAGCATCATAACTTAAACTATCTTCTAAACTTATTTCAATTCTTCTTTTTTTATTTTTTCTTAAAAACATTAATATTTCATTATCTATACATCGTGAAGCATATGTCGCAAGTTTTATATTTTTATCAAGTTTATAAGTATTAACTCCTTTAATTAAGCCTATTGTTCCAATACTAACTAAATCTTCTAGATCAATACCAGTATTTTCATATTTTTTAGATAAAAATACTACTAACCTTAAGTTATGTTCAATAAGTTTACTACGAGCTTCTAAATCTCCTTCCATGCTTTTAGTAACATACAAAACTTCATCTTCTTTTGATAATGGTTCTGGTAACTTATCACTGCTACCAATAAAGAATAGATTATTCGGAACTTTAAATAAACTTTTTAAGTAAATTATTATATTAATCATATTATCCCTCCAATATTTTTTCATTTAATATACAATCAACTCCATCTATAGGAATTTTATTATCCATTAATCCAATTAGAACATTAATTTTTCTATTTTTATCAATTATCACTTCATCTACACTTACACATTTAAGTAACGAATTACCTGTTGCTGTAAAAATAGGGATCAAATTCATTTTAAACATATTTAAATTATAAATAAATTTTCTTTTATCAATTAATATTACAGATTTTTTGGTAACTGGATCTACAACATGATTACCAGTATCAACAAATCCAATTAAGTTTATTTTTTTATTATTATAAATGAGTGTTATATTATGGTAATGATTATAATTGTTTTTTAAATATTTACACTGTTTAATATAAATATATATAATTATCGGGCTAGTTATTAATAAAAAGATAAAATTTATACTTAGTCCATCATGATAAAATACTATCCCATTATTTTTATAGGAAAGTTGTAAGTTTAATAAATATAAAAAACCTCCTAGTACTATACTTGTCATATATAAATATATAAAATTTCTAATAAAATATCTTAAATCATTATAACCAAAAGTTATCACTAGCATTATTACACTTATAATTATTTTTAGAATAAATAATGTGAAAGAAGATTTTATATAAAATAATAAAAATATAGAAAAACCTCCAACGATACTACCTGATAATATATCAACTATTTTTTTTCCTCTACATAGTACTATATTAACAGTCATAAGTAATAAAAAATCAAATGCCATATTTAACAAAAAAACTAAATCGATATATATTTCCATATCATCACCTAAATACATTATAAAAAAAACAACACAAATATTGTGTCGCTTTATATACTAAATTAAATATTTTTTAGAATCCTCTATTTTTTAAAAACGGAGGAATATCAAAGTCATCACTATCATCACTTGTAGTATCTACAACTGGTTGTGAACTTTGAGGTGCTGGTGTAGCACGGAATTGAGTTTGAGTAGCATAAACAGGTTCTTCTATTTTAGCTTTCTTTTCATCTTCAAATCCAGTTGCTATAACTGTAACGATTAATTCATCGTTTAAATTTTCATTAATTACAGCACCAAAGATTGTATTAATATCTGTATTAGCACTTTCTTTAATTTCAAGAGCTGCTTCTTCTACTTCGAATAAAGTTAAGTTAGAACCACCAGTAACGTTAATAATCGCATCAGTTGCTCCACTTATACTTGTTTCTAAAAGAGGTGACATTACCGCACTACGAGCTGCTTCAATTGCTCTATTTTCTCCAGTACCCATACCGATACCAATAAGAGCATTTCCTCTATTTTCCATTACTGTTTTAACATCAGCGAAATCTAAGTTAATCAATCCTGTAACAGCAATTAAATCTGAAATAGATTGAACACCACGTCTAAGTACATTATCTACTTCTCTAAATGATTCTACTAATGGTGTTGATTTATCAACTATTTCACGTAATCTATCATTTGGAATAACAATTAAAGTATCAACATGTTTCTTTAAATTTTCTAAACCAGCGATTGCTTGTGTCATTCTTTTTTTACCTTCAAATGAGAAAGGTTTAGTAACTATACCTACTGTAAGTGCTCCAATTTCTTGAGCAACTTCTGCAATAACTGGAGCAGCACCAGTTCCGGTACCTCCACCCATTCCACAAGTAACAAAAACCATGTCAGCTCCATCAAGAGCTTTTTGAATTTCTCCTTTTGATTCTATAGCAGCATCTTTCCCAATATCTGGATTAGCTCCTGCTCCTAGTCCATTAGTAAGCTTAATTCCCATTTGAATTTTCGTTTCAGCTTTACTTTTATTTAGTGCTTGTAAGTCAGTATTGGCTACAATGAACTCTACTCCTTCAACACCTGATTCTATCATTCGGTTAACAGCGTTATCTCCTCCACCACCAACTCCTATTACTTTTATCTTTGCAAGTTGATCCATCTCTAAACCAAACATAATCTTCCTCCTCTATTCATTAAAAAAGTATCCAAATACTTTACTTAGCATTGTTTCACTATTAGTAGTAGCTAAGTCACTATTAATTGATGTTAATGCGTTAACATCACTATCGTCTATCATTGTATCACGAATTCCTAATAATTTCAATTTACTAATATAATAAACTATATTTCCTACTGATGTAGAAAAAGCATTATTACGAACCCCAATTAATTTCATATTACCAACTACAGCTTTACTACCTAGTATTTCTGTTGCTAATAAAGAGAAATTAGTCATATTACTGATTCCACCAGTAATTAATATATAATCTACTTCACGATTAGTTAATTTACTTATTTCACGTCTTGCTATTTTAAGTATTTCTCCTAATCTGGCACTAATTATTTCAGTGGCTTCTAATTGATTAATTTTAATCGTTTCTTTTTGATTATTTGCAACTTCATACACTTCACTTGCTTTCGCATGTCTCTTGTTAGCATAAGCAAACTTTTCTTTTATATTAATTGCTACATCATTATTAATTTTATATATGTAGCTAAGATCATTATCAACATTCTTACTACCTATATTTATAACACTATTTTTAACTATTACACCTTTATTATATAAAGACACTACTGTTGTATCACTACCTATATTAATAATAGCACCTATACGTTCATCTATTTCTTTATTTTTAAAAGCATACATATCTCCAATACCACTAATAGAAATGTCTTTAACTATTAAACCAATACTTTCAACTAAATTAACGGTATCTATAAGAGTTTTTCTCGGTACACTAACATGTATTGCTCTTACATCTAATTTACTAGCAGGCATTCCAAGTGGAGTTTTTACGACTACTTTATTATCAATTTTAAAATCAATAGGAATTAATGTTAACATTTCATCCATTTCACTTTTAACAGTATATGATGCTCGTTGAAGTAATGCTTTAATATCACTACCCTCGATATCACTATTATAAGTATTTTCATCTAAATAAGTACCATTAATTTTAATAGTACCATGAACTAAGTTGAAATTAGTATTATTGCTCGGTAAAGAGCAAAGTACTTGACTAATTGTAACCCCTAACATTTCTTCTATTTTTTTTACTGCTTCTCTAAGTTCGATGCGAGCTAAATCCATATCAACAACTATTCCATGTTTAACACTCTTAGTTTTTACATTAGTAGCCGCTAATAAATTTAATTTATTCTTATATAGTTCACACACTACTATTTTGATAGAATTAGAACCAATATCAATACTAGTATAAATATTTTTCATCGCAACATCTCCTATATTCTTTAAATATTATACTATAAGTAACTGTGAATATACAAGTATTAGAAAATAAAAAAAGGATATTTTCATTATTTAATATCCTTAACTTCAAAATATTCACCACTATCCAAATATAATATTCCTTTTTGATTAGGAAATTTAGTAATAATATCTAAGTACTGATTTATATTTGTAAATTTATTTAATGTTAAATAAACATAGTTGCCATCTTTCATTGTTAAATAAAATAAATTTTCATCAACTTCATTAGGTTTATACTCTATTTCTGAAATTTTAGTCAATATTTCTTGATCAATTGTCGCAGCTTCAATAATAAATTTTTCATAAATATCATCTGGAACATAATTTATTAATACAGGAACATCATATTTTTTATCAACTTCTAAACCATCTTTTAAAACTGTTTTATTAGTATTTATATTATAAAATAACGGTTTATTTTCTTTTATATCAATATGAATTGTAAATAAACCTTCTTTAGATACATTTGCATTTAATATTAATTTATCATCTTCTAATTTATTTTCTACATTTGATGATAATATTGTAAATGTAGAGGGATATTTTTCTAAACCTGCTAATTCAATTATATCATTATCTTCTAAATAGTAATTACCTGTAACGTATATATTATTAATACTATGATCTGTTATTTTATAAATAAAATAAATAATAAGGCTAAGTAATATTAATACTATAATAATACGATTATACTTAATTCTAGTTCTTTTTTTTACAATACCAGACGTATTACTTCTATTTACTCGTTTCTTCTTCTTAGCCATAAATCACCTATTCTACAAACTCTTGTTCAATCTTAAGTTCTATCCCTGTTTTATCTTTTACTTCTTTTTGTACTAGCTTGATTAACTTTTTTATATCTTCCCCAGTTGCTCGACCAGTATTAATGATAAAATTCGCATGTTTATTACTAACACAAGCATCATTTATACATTTTCCCTTTAATCCTAGACTTTCAATTATTCTACCAGCACTATCACCTTCAGGATTTCTAAAAACACTTCCTGCTGATGGATAATCAAGTGGTTGAGATGCTATTCTTCTATTTTTACGATCATTTATCAATGACATTATTTCTTCTTTATCACCATAATTTAATTCTAATACTATTTCCAAAACTATATAGTCTTTATTTTTTGTAAAAAAACTTTCACGATATGAAAAATCACATTCATTATTAGTCATTTCTTTTATAGTGAAATCTGGTGTTAAAACTTTAACTGTTTTAACAATATTTTTCATATCACTATTATAAGCTCCAGCATTCATATATATAGCGCCACCTATAGTACCTGGAATACCACTTGCGAATTCTAAATCAGTTAATCCTAATAAACTAGCTTTTATACTCAATCTTGGCAATGAAAAACCCGCTCCTACTCTAATTGTTCTTCCATATATTTCTAAACTATTAAATCTTTCAAGATTAATTATATAACCTTTATATAATTCATTATTAAAAATAACGTTGCTACCTTTACCTAGTAATTTAAACTTTAATTTATTTTCTTTTAAATATTTTAAAATAACTATTAAATCATTTATATCATTTGGATAAAACATACCTAATGCTTTACCTCCACATTTATATGTAGTATATTTTGATAAACTAATATCTTCTAACAATTCTACATTTAAAATTTCTCTCATTATTTCACATCCACTAGTTTTTTTATTTCATTATATATTAGCTCATTACTATTTTTAATGTCAAATACATTTAAGTTGTTTTTAATATCTATTAATAATTTTTTATCATTAATTATCGAATCAATTGAATCAACTAATTTGTCATCTATAATATCTTTTTCTTCTAATAAAACTGCTGCATTACCATTAACTAAATCAATTGCATTTTTATATTGATGATTATTTGTAACATTTGGAGATGGAATTAATAAAGATGGTACTTTTAATGCGATTATTTCACTTAATGTACTAGCACCACTTCTTGTTACCATTAAATCAGTAGTTTTCATAATTCCTGGTAAACCATCTATATATGGTACAACTATAACATTATCCGGAAATTTAATTTCTTCTACATCTTCATAATTATCTTTACCTGTTACAAATAGTACTTGATAGTTTTTATTTTTAAATTTAAGCATATTATCTACTAATAATTGGTTCATTTTACTACTACCAAGGCTTCCCATTACAAATAATACTAACTTCTTATTTTTATCTAATTTTAAACTAGTTTTATCTATTGCTTTAACATATGATGAAGCTTCACTACAAGGATTACCAGTATAAACTGTTTTTCCACCAGGAAAAGCATTTATAGACGATTTAAATGATACAAAAACTTTATCTACTATTTTACTTAGTTTAATATTAGTTAATCCTGGTACACTATTTTGTTCATGGATAACAGTTTTAATTCCAAGTTTATTCGCACTCATAATTACAGGTGCAGTTACATAACCGCCAACACCTATTACTATATCTGGGTTAAACTCTTTGATTATTTTTTTACAATCTCTATAACTTTTTAATAAACACTTTATTACTTTGATATTTTTAAGTAAATGTTTACGATTAAATCCATAAATTTCAATAGCTTGAAAATTTATTCCTTTACTCGGAACTATATCTTTTTCCATTCTATTATGAGTACCAATATATAAAAATTCACTATTGGGTTCCATTTTTTTTATTTTATCTATAATAGCTAAAGCAGGATATATGTGTCCTCCAGTACCACCAGCACTAATTATCACTCTCATACTATTCACCTCTATTTTATTATATCATATAATTACTATATGCGTTTATTTAACAAAATAAAATAATATTACTATTATTTTATTAACATTCATCTTTATCTAACAATGTTACTTTATCTTCATCCATATCTTTCTTAATACAATATTTATTACGATAAACAGCTCTAATTTCTATGTCTCCTGTTGTTGTTATAGTAACATATCCATCAGTAGGTATTTCTCCTCCTAAGCTTAATTTTTCATAATCATCAGGGAATTCAAAACCTTGATTACCAAGTGAAGGATTTAAAGCTAAAACTGTTGTATAATATGTTTTACTAGCTTTGATAAGTCCATCTCCACTATTTATAACAGTATTCTTATCTGCAGTCTCTATTTCGTTAATAATTATTGGAGAAGCGATTAAAACTATCATACCAACAATTATAATTACAGCTAATAATTCGACTAATGTAAATGCATTATTTTTCATATAGTTCCTACTTTCTATTAAAAGTATAACATAAATAAAAAAAAATACACAAGTATATATTTGTGTATTTTATTTAAAGTTGTTTAATATTAATAAAATATAAATATTAGTTAAATAACTAAGTTTAAAACTAAATTTTTTTGCAAACTCATAAGTACTTACTGAAGTATCAACTAAGTTGACAATCCAACTCTCTAAATATTTAGGAATACTAACATCTAAAGGAAACATATGTGATTTAATCATATCTTCTTCCATATCACTAATTTCAAAATGTTTTCTTGCGAACGCTACTGCATCTTTAGGATGTTTAATCGTATATAATTTTATCTTATCTATTACATTATCATAATCGACAGTACGTTCTAAAAAGAAGTCATGTAATAAACCACCACGAGCTGCGTCATTATAGTTTAATTTTAGTTTCTTTGCTATTAAATATGAATAGTATGAAACTTTTAGTGAATGATTTAATCTATTGTTATCATGATGTTTAATATTTTCTAATTTAGAAAATTCTTCATTATCCATAATATCACTAATTATATATTTATATTCACTATCGTTTTCGATATTTTTCACGTATTTCACCTCGAACTATTACATTATATCACATTTTTAAAAAAATGCTAGTTCTAATTCATTATATGCATCAATTTTAAATTAATTAATATTTGCAGTGTAAAGTGTAGGTTGAACCTCAATTGCAGTATTACCATCATTAACACTTATTTCATTACCGGTACTATCTTTATATATAGTTTGCCCACTTCTACTACTTTTTTCCCAAGTAATAGGTATAGCATAACCATTAGTTATATAGTAACCTTTACCACTACCAATATTATTTAAATCTTGTCTACCTTCACTATCCATTGTATAATTTTCGATATTCATTACTATTATATTTTTAACACTATAATGTTCTCCACTTATATTATCTGTATGAGCAACACCATTTAAATTACGATAATATCTTTGTTCATTTGTATTATAAGTAAATGTAGTTGTATGGTAATTAGAAAATTTAACACTAACATTATTTGCTAAAACTGAATCAGTTTTTTCAGATAAATCAATTACATCAGTACTATAATTAAGTAATAATTCACTATCACTAGTTATACTATAACCTTTAGATGTTGCTGTAGTTTGTAATGCACTTATACTAGTAAATACATTATGTGGAGCATACATATATGCATTACGTTCGTAAGCACTTGCTCCATTTGTAATACCATTTAAATAATCTACTTTAAGAACACTTATATCATTAGCTGCTTGATTACTCCAACCGTAATGAGCATAAATTGCATCACTTTCAAGAGCATAATCTAAGTAATAATGACGTGAACTTCTAACAGGACCAATAACAGACGTATCTGTATCTTTATATAATGCCATCATTCTTACAATACCACCTTCAGCTATTATTTCATAAGTTATATAAGCTTCATTTAATCCTGTATGATTAGGTATGGCAGCAGCATTAGTATCAATCATTACAGCAATAGTTCTCTCGTTGCTATCTTCGTCAATAATAGTTAACTTAGGTTCGGGTTCTGGAGCAATCACTTCTTCTACTTTTTCTTTTACTTCTTTAGCAACTTCACTATCACTAAAGAAAATAAAATATCCTGTAACTAGTAATAAGATAAATAAGATAACTCCTATTATAATTATTTTTTTCTTTTTTTTACCTATTTTTTTTGTTTTATTTTTCATATTAACACCTCTATAAATATTATACAACTTATCTTAAATAATCACAAAAAAAATATGTATATATTTTGTAAATAAAAAAGAGAATTATTTCTCTTCTATTAATATATTTCCAGTCATTTCCTTAGGAATATCTATATTTAATAAACTTAATATAGTAGGTGCTATATCACTTAACTTACCATCTTTTAATTTAATATCTTTATTAATCAAAAATGGAACTAAGTTAGTAGTATGACTAGTTAAAACAGTATTATTACTATCAAGCATTTGCTCACAATTACCATGATCAGCAGTTATAATCATAGTACCATCTATTTCTTTGATTTTCATGTAAATGCGCTCTACACATTCATCTAACACTTCAATTGCTTTTATTGCAGCAGTTAAATCACCCGTATGACCTACCATATCACCATTTGCAAAATTAAGAATTATAACATCATAGTTATGCATTTTATCAATCAAAGTATCAGTAAGTTCAATAGCACTCATACTGGGTTTTAAATCATATGTTGCAACATTTGGTGATTTAATTAAAATACGATCGCAGTCAGGTAAATCTATTTCTTTTAATCCATCCATAAAATAAGTAACATGAGCATATTTCTCTGTTTCAGCAATTCTAAGTTGTTTTATATTATTGTTAGATAATACAGTACCAAGAGTATTATTTAAATTGTCATACTCATACATATTTATACAAATAACTTCATCACTAACAGGCATCAAAGTTAACATCTTTGTTAAAATATTTTTATCTTTTACAAAGCCTTTAAAATTAGAATTAGTTAAGGAACTTCCTAATTCACGTATACGGTCAGGTCTAAAGTTACAAAAAATAACTCCATCCTCTTCATCAATACTACCTTTAGCATCTATGATTCCTGGTATAATAAATTCATCTGTTATACCTTCCTTATAATTACTTTCAATTGCTTCTTTATAATTCAAATATCTTTTATTGCTGATTCCTGTCATAGCATCATAAGCAAGTTTTATACGTTCAT
>CAYJJT010000007.1:12367-29250 GCA_964370575.1 uncultured Muribaculaceae bacterium
TTCATATCTATTATCTCTATCCATAGCATAATATCTACCACTAATAGAAGCAACCGTTCCAAATTCTCCTAAATAATCATTTATAGCATCAATATATTTAATTGAACTTGTAGTTAGTGTATCTCTACCATCAGTTATTAAGTGAAGATTAACAAATATATTATACTCACGACATAGTTTTATTATCGCTTTAAAATGAGCAAGTGTACTATGTACTCCTCCATCACTAATTAATCCTGTTAGATGTAGTTTTTTATTATTAGTTTTAACATAATTTATCATTGCTAATAAATTATCATTTGAATAAAATTCACTAGATTCAATCTGACTATTTATCTTTTCAATACTCTGATAAACTATTCTACCAGCTCCAATATTAGAATGTCCTACTTCACTATTTCCCATTTGACCATATGGAAGACCTACAGCTTTACCACTAGCCTCTAATTTAGAACTAGGATATTTAGAAAATAAATAATCAATAAAAGGTTTTTTAGCAAGTTTAACAGCGTTTCCATTAACCTCTTCACTTAATCCATAACCATCTAATATACAAAGTAACAACATATTATCACTATCCTTTACTATATTAGTATACCAAATAATATATAAAAAAAGTAGAATTTATCTACTTTTTAAAATATTTATTTAGTTTTAATTTCAATATCTAACTTATCTTCCGGAATAGTTTCTATAGATTCATTACTATTTGAGTTTACATTCATATCTATTATAACTCCGATTGGTAATACTATAGCACCTACTAAAATCCAAGCCTTAATATCTTTTATAAATTTTTCACTTAATTTTGTTATTTCCATTTTACTTCCTTATCTTTTATAGAGAAACAAAAAGCAGATATTTCTGCTTTTCATTAAATTCTATTTAATATATTATTAATAGTATCTCTAACTACTTTTACATCAGCAATTAAAGTATTAATTTCATTTTCAATATTTGTTGCTACAGTAACTATATTGTTACGAATTTCTAAAATTTCATTTTCAATACGTTCTACTTCAGCTTCTAAAGCTTTAATTTCTGCTTCAATTTCAGTTCGTACTTCTTCAGTTGCACTAACTAATTCATCTCTAAGAGCTTTAATTTCTGCTTCTACTTTATCAACTTCAGTTTCAATTTCTGCAAATAATGCATCTCTTGCTTCTTTTACTTTAGCTATTTCTTCTTCAATTCTAGCATTAATTTGATTTTGTAGTTCAACTAAAGCATTTGTTACATCGTTATATGTATCAGCTACAGGATTGTATCCAACACATTCAGTAATTTCAATACCTGCAATACCAGTAAATACTGTCATACAAATATTTTCATCTGTCGCTTCAGCTACACCATATAATCCAGTTATACTAGGAACTAAGTCAGCATATTCATCAGGAATATAGCTTCCAATTAATGAATCAATCATATTAGAATTAAGTTCAACATTTAATTGACATTTCTCTTGTCCTGGCATACAGAACGTAAAGTTTTCTAATTGACCATCACTACTATCTTCTAATCCTAAATTTAAATTAAAGTTATCTAGAGCAAAAGGTTTAGTAGGATCTATTAAATTTAAATCTACTGAAATAGTAGGAGCATCAGCTTTTACTTTTACAGTTACATTTTTAATTTCAATATTTCCTGCTTTATCAACTGCAGTATAAGTTACAGTATGAACACCAGGTTTAGTTAGGTCAATACTTGTAGGATTAGTTCCAATTGCTAGACCTTGGAATAATAAAATTCCAGAGTGCGCATCTGTAGCACTAATACCTATATCATTAACACTAACACTACCTTTAGTTGTATCAACCATTAATTCTATACTATCTTCACCAGTAATAACTGGTTTATCTTTATCTATTTTAACATTAATAGTTTCAACTACTTTATTACCAGCTTTATCATAGGCAGTAATAGTTACTTCTTCACCATCAACACTTGTTGTGTAATCCATAATCATTGGAGCACTAGATTCGTGGTAGTCATATCCTGATAGGTTATCGTTCATATCAACTACAACTTCAACGTTTCCTTTAAACCAAATATTTTCATACATTGTTTCTGGATCAATACCTGCAGATTCTAATAACTCATCTAAAGGTAATAATTTACATGTATTTTGTAAAAGTTCAGGTAATCCGCCACATACAGTTTCTTGTAATTCTTCTAATGTAGGGATTTCTGGTAAGTTAGGAATTTCAACACCATCTAATCCAGGAATTTCAGTATCACTACTAATTCCAAAGTCTCCATCTAAAGATAGACTTACTTTAGGCGCTTCATTATCTATTTTAATAGTATATTCTTTAGTTGCTACATTACCAGCATTATCAATTGAAGTAATAGTAACTACTTCTCCTGCTGTTTGTGCTTTAACTAAAGTTTTATCAATTGTCGTACTGTTTACACCAGACAAATTATCTGTTGCTTCATTATGGTTAATTTCTACATCTGTAGTATACCAACCATTATTACCTAATGTTCCATTAATTATTGCTTCATTAATAACTGGAGCAGTAGCATCTCTTTTAACTGTCGCAGTTACTTCATCACTAGTGTTACCAGCTAAATCAGTAACTGTTCCAGTAATAGTAAATTCACCATCAGTATTAATAACATCATAGTTTAAAGTACTACTAACATTTCCTGATAAAGAATCAGTACCAGTTAATGATGGATATAAGTCAGTATTATACCAACCAGTATCAACTTCAGTGTTTTCTACTTTTTCAGTAGCTTTTACTGTATGATTTAAGAAACTATATCTACTGTGAGTATAATCACAATTAGTACCATTTAATTTTACAGTATAATTCTTTTTATCTTCACAAGTATAAGTTGTTTTACTTTCAGTAATTTTATTTGTAACAGCTAAGTTACCATCAATATCATTAATTATAATATCACTAGCAGTTGGAGCTGTTTTATCTAGTTTATATGCATCTGTACATACAACTTCAGATTCTACATTATATTTACTTATCATAACTGCACATAACTTAGATGAAGTACTTTCTTCACTTATTACTAAATTATTAGTAGTAGATGAAGAAGGATCACAATTATCTGCTGTAGTAGTACAAGTTTTAATCGTGTAATCTTCTTCAGTAGTATTAACTAATACATTAATATCAGTATTTACCCATCCATTGTCATTTAATAAAGCATCAGTAGCTAAAGTAAATGTTGGAGTTGGAGCAACAACTTCATAGTGGCGTGTATATGTTTCTTTATTACCAGCTAAATCATATGCTTCAAATACTACTTCTACATTTCCAGGTACACTAGTATCAACTAAGTATACTCTTTTATCATAATCATAATAAGCTCCACTAACTATATAAAATTTATCTTTTCCAGATAATGCATCAGTAGCAGATATATTAAGAGTAGCTCTTACTTCATCATTCATATTTACTTTAATAACATCTTCATCAATTGAATCAGTAATAATAGGTAAAGTTTTATCTATACCGAATGTATAATCATCCCCACCAAAACATTCTTCAGTAGTTTTATTATCATTATCAGTTACTTTAACACATACTTTATGGTTAGCGTTTTCTTTATTTAATACAACATTTATCATTCCATCACTAAATGCAGATTCTGGATAACTTCTATAAGTACAATCAGCTTCTGTAAATGTTGAACAAATTTCTACTGCTTTAATACCAGTATTACTGTTATCAGTAATATCTAATCTAACAATAACATCATTATTTGCCCAATTATTATCATTTATTAAATTATGTAAATCATATAAATTTACTGTTGGAGCAGGAGCTACTACAGTAAATGTTCTTTTTTTATTTTGACTATTACCAGCTAAATCATAAACTTTATAAGTTACAGTATATGTTCCAGCAGTAGTTATATCTAAATTACTATTTTTAATAGTAATACCTTTAGTAGTATCAATACCACTACCATTATCAGTAGCTGTAATACCACTCATTAAATCAAATGATTCATTTATATTAATAGTTACATCTTCTGTTTGCATTTTTGGTTTTGAAACATCAACTTTAACTATTTCAGTTTTAGTAGTAACATTACCAGCTTTATCAGTTGTAGTAATAATTACTTCATGTTCACCTGTTTTAGTTATTTCATTAGTACTAACTGTAGTAGCTTCAATACCACTAGTAGCATCAGTACCACCTATTGTATTTAATTCTACTACTGATGTGTACCAACCGTTTTCTCCTTTTGTACCGTTTATTTCTAATTCAGCACTTGTAGGAGCAGTTAAGTCTAATTTATATTCATCAGTACAAGCTAATGTAGTTTTTCCTCTATTATCAGTAGCTTCTATACAAACTTTGTTAGTAGCTCCTTCTTGGAAAATTTTAACACTATCTTTACCCATAAAATCATGCTTAGGGTTACATGTATTTAAATTGTTACAAGACAATACTTCTTTAAGCCCAGTTCCACTATGATCAGTTACTATAACATCGATAACAAATTCTTCATTTGCCCACCCTGCTTCATTAAATACTGTTTCATCTAATTTAAATTCGATAGTAGGTGCTGGTTTAGTATCCTCTACAGTAACTACTCTTTTAATTGATGTAGTATTTCCAGCATTATCTTTTACTGTATAAGTAAGAGTATAAGTACCTATCTGACTTGTATCTACTTTACCTGACACTTCAACACTACCATTTACTCCTGATAAAATATCAGTAGCATTAACTCCATTTAAAGCATCAAACGAATCATTCATTTCAACTTTAGTATCTTCTACTCCAGTAATAATTGGTGCAGTTGTATCTACTTTAATTACTTTAGTAGTAACTGAAGTGTAACCAGCATTATCAGTTGTAGTAATAGTAATAATTTGTTCATTAGTATCTTTATTTACTTCACTAACATCTACAGTAGTAGTAGCATGCCCACTAGTACTATCGCTACCATTTACTGGAGCAATAGTAACAAATGATGTATACCATCCATTTTCACCTAGTTCACCGTTTACTTTAATATCACCAACTGTAGGGTTCGTTGTATCTCTATTAATATTTTCAACAATAGTAGCAGTATTTCCAGCCATATCGCTTGTTGTAAGAACAATTTGTCCTCCATTAACATCACTGTTAATTAATTCAGTGTTAAGAGTAGTTGCTGCATGTCCTGAGAATGCATCATCTCCATCACTAATTTTAGTTGCAGTAACATCAGTATAGTACCAACCATACGCATTAACATCACCACTAACAACCATTTCACCAGTTGTTGGACTAGTTAAATCAATTTTGTAATCATTACTACATACTGTTTCACTAATATCACCATTAGTATAAGTTGCTTCAACACATAATTTATTAGTTGTAGACTCATCTTTAAGCAATACTATTTCTTTAGTTGATTCAGTAACCGTTTCTGGATTACAAGAATCATTTGTAGTTGTACAAACTTTAATTTTTTCAATCTCCAACACAGTTTTTTCAACTGCATCAAATTCTAAATCTATATATTCATTTGCCCATCCATTATCATTGATGGTATTATCTTCCATCTCATCATCTTCTATAACAGTAAATGATACTGCTAAATTAGGTTTTACACTACCTTTTTCAGGTGTAACATCACCAGTATTTGCAAATGCAAATATGATTAACCCAATGATAATAAATAATAAAATCGCAATAATTATTTTTCTCTTTCTGTTCATAACTTCCTCCTAATTATTCGCCCTAACGCAAAGATATTACCATAATTATACCATAATTACAAGTATTTTACTTACTTTATAACATAATTAACGGTTTTTTATTTTATTTTTTTATTTTATTTAAATTTTAAATAAAACATATTCTTCTTTACTATATTCAATTATAATGAATTAGTTTATAAATTCATTCAAACAAACATATGTATCTCCCCTTTTTTGAGTATACTAACATACTTTTTATATTATTACAAGAAAAAAACTACTTAATGTAGTTTATTTGTTTTTCATTGCTTTAAACATCTTTTTCCATAAATCTTTTGAAGAATAATTTAATATACCTACTTTATATATTTTCAATCCATAAACAACTAATAATATATTAGTTATAACCATAATAACAATTCTAATTCACCAGATAATAATAATGACGGTGATAAGATTGATGATATAAATGGGATGTATGAACATATTCTTATAAATAAAGATCCACTAAAAGCACTTGATAACATTGTTAAATAAAATCCAACTAATGACACAATCATGATTGGAGTTTGAAGTTGTTGGAAATCTTCTATGTTAGTTGTCATACTTGCAAGTATTCCTGCTACTAGTGAATATGCTATAAAAGTTAATAAAATTAATATTAATATAATTGGAATTATCACTACTAAATTAATATCTCCAAAAACAGATAGTACTTCATTTAATATATCAGTTACTTCTCCAGGAACTATATTGTTATCACCTGTAGTAAGTAATCTAACTATTAAACCTATCACTCCATAAATAAATAACAATAAGCTTTGAGCAAGTACAAATAAGTTTCCTGCTAATACTTTAGAAAAGAAATGTGTTTTTGCACTAACATTAGAAATAATTATTTCCATTCCTCTAGTTGTTTTTTCATCATTTACTTCAGCTCCAATCATTTGTACTAGAAAGATTGATAACATAAATATTGGCAGTATAAGTATCGGTGTTAATACTCCCATCATATTTTCAATTTCTTCTTGTTCTTCATCTAAGTCTGCATCAAAATACTCTCTTTTAATTTCGATAGGAGATTGTATTTTAGCAATTTCTTCTACACTAACATTACTGTTTAATGTTGCTACTGATATTTTAGTAGAATTTATTGCTGAAGTTAAAATTTGTGAATCACTAAGTGATAAATATTCCTCACTCATTATAGTAGCATTCAGTGTATTTTCAATATCACTATTAAAAATGACTAGAAATTCTTGTTCATCACTTTCTTCAATTACTTCTTTAATTTCTTCAATAGATTTATCTGTCTTTTTAACAACATAATCAGATTCACCCGTTGCATCTGTTAATAAAGAATTTGTAACTTCTATTTGTTCAGTGAAAATGTCATAACTCATTTCACTATTATCAATTACATAAATGGTTGCCTTTTCATCAAAGTCTCCACCAAAAGTTTTAACAATAGAATCGATATTACTAATACCAACTAGTGCTATGAATAACATAATATTGGCTGCTACAAACCACTTAGTACATACTTTACGTTTAATACTCATCCAAGTTAAAAACCATAATTTACTTTTCATATGCTTCACCTACTTTTTCTACAAATATTTCATTTAAAGATGGTTCTTCTACCGAAAACTTAGTAATATCTTCTGCATTTTTAACTTCATCAAATACATCTTTAATTACATCTTTACTATCTATTTTAATAACATAATCCAAACCTTGCTTTTCAACACTTAAAACACCTTTTATTTTAAGTAATGATTTCTCATCAATAGTTCCTTTAACAAAAATATTTTTTTTACGATATTCTTCTTTAATATCTTTAAGTTTACCACCAAGTACTATTTTTCCTTTTAAAATAACTAATAATTTTTCACAAAATAATTCAACATGTTCCATACGATGAGAAGAAAAGATAATAATACTTCCTTTTTTACTCATTTCTAATATTTCACTTTTAAATAGTTCTACATTAAATGGGTCTAGTCCCGAAAATGGTTCATCTAAAATTAATAATTTAGGATCATTTATTATAGCACTTATAAATTGAATTTTTTGTTGGTTACCTTTAGATAGTTCTTTAATTTTTTTATCCATATACTCACTTACACCAAATTTTTCAAGTAACTGAGTTAATTTAGTAACTATATCTTTTTCACTCATCCCTTTTAATCGTCCATAGTATATAATTTGTTCTTTAACCGTTAATTTTGTAAGCAGGCTTCTTTCTTCTGTTAAAAAACCGATTGTATCAGTAATACTATAATCTATTTTTTTATCATTTAAAGTGATTTCTCCATTACTTGCTTCAAGTAAACCCATAATCATTCTAAATGTAGTTGTTTTACCCGCACCATTTACTCCAAGTAGACCAAATATTTCACCTGGTTTTACACTAAAAGATAAATTATCTACTGCTTTAAAGTCTCCATAATATTTAGTGACATTTTTAACTTCTAACATATTTTCACTCCTATTCTATATTTATTATAGCACCATTAATTTTTATCGACAATAAAAAGAGTAATAAATACTCTTTAAATTAATTTAATAATATCATTAAATGTTACAAGTAACATCAATCCCATTAAAAATACAAATCCAATTAAATGCATAATATTTTCAACTGTTGGATTAATTGGTTTTCCAGTTATTTTTTCTATTATTAAAAACAATAATCTTCCACCATCAAAAGCTGGAATTGGAAGTAAATTTATAAAGGCAACGTTTATATTTAAATAACCTACTAAATAAAGTAAATTTAGCCATCCTGCTTCTGCTGATTGTCCTACTACATTAAATATTCCAACTGGGCCAGATAACGAGTTAAGACCAATTGCTCCTGTTACCAAATACATAATCAATAATAGCATTTGATGAATTAAACTAACTATTTTATAAAAAGCATAACCTAATGAATCTAATATACCATATTTGATTTCATCATCCATTGAAAAACCATATTTATAATAATTTACACCATCTTCTTCTATTTTTTTAGAAGCAAGTTCAACATCTTTAACTTCATCGTTACTATCTCTAACAGTTAATGTAATATCATTACCATCAGCAACTATTAATTTAAGCATTAATTCATCAACTGAAGTGATTTTATTTCCATCCAACTCCAAAATAGTATCTCCGACTTTTAATTCGCTATTACTAGCAGGGTAATCTTTTTCGATTGACCCTACTTGCAATGGATTAGCTGGTACTCCATTAATTAATCCTACTATTGTTAGTATAATAAATCCTAAAATAACATTAAACATAATACCAGCTATAACTGTTAATACTTTTTGATGCCATTTTTTTTCTTGAAATCTTTTTTCTATCGGTACGTCTGGATCAATTTCTACTGTTTCTCCTGCCATACTGACAAAACCACCTATTGGCAATAATCTTATTGAATATATTGTTTCATCTTTTCTACTCTTTCGAGAGTATATTTTAGGTCCCATACCAATTGAAAATTCATAAACGTATATTCCTGCTTTTTTAGCAAAGATAAAATGTCCTAATTCATGAATAAATACTACTACTCCTAAAACTAATACAAAATATATAAATGTCATTTGTCCTCCTTATATCATAGTCACAACAAAAATAAATCCTAATACTGCGAATATAATACTGTCTAAGCGGTCTAATACACCACCATGTCCTGGTATTAAATTAGAAAAATCTTTTTTACCGTAATATCTTTTGATTGCTGAGAATACTAAATCTCCAAACTGACCTAATAATGATAAGAATATAGACGCTATTATTAATACGAATACATTATTTACATTACCAATTAATAAATAGTAGTACACTGTTGCGACAAATGTTCCCATCAATGTACCAACAATCATACCTTCAATCGATTTTTTCGGAGATATTTCTTCAATTAATTTATGTTTACCTATTAACATACCACCTATATAAGCATATGTATCAGATAATATAGTTATAATAAATAAATATATTAAATACTTAATATCCATGTCTCTTAATAATATTAATAGATTAAAAGCTGATCCTAAAAAGAATAATATTCCAATCATGAAGAACGAATCATTAATACTATATATCTTATTATTTTTATACATTACTACTGGTAATAACAATGATAAGAACATAGCTGATAATATTCTAAAATCAATATTAAATACAAACTCATTATGATCCATATTGAATACAACTAATATAGTAAATAATATATATGATATTAAGCTAATTAATACTGGTAATTGTTTTTTAGTTTCTTTTATAGCAATAATTTCTTTAAGAGCTAATAATCCGATTGCTAGTACAGCAATATTATATATATCTCCACCTATTAAAAAAATAGGTATCATTATAGCTAACATAATAGCTGCACTTATTGTTCTAGTTTTCATTTTTAATTCCTCCAAATCTGCGATCACGTTTATAATAATAATTAACTGCTTTTTCATACTCATTTTCTAAAAAATCAGGAAAATAAGTATCAGTAAAATATAATTCAGAATACGCTAATTGATAAAGCATAAAATTGCTTAATCGTTTTTCACCACTTGTTCTTATCATTAAATCTATAGGGGGCAAGTCATTATATAAATATTTAGATATTACTGTTTCATTTATATCATTTATATTAACTTTTCCACTCATAATTTTTTTTACAGCATCTACTATTTCTAGTTGACCTCCATAATTTAGACAAACATTTAAAATACCATTAGTATTATTTTTAGTAGCTTCTACTGCTTTATCCATTACTTTTAATAACTTATTACTAAGATTATTTCTAGAACCTGAAAATACCAATTTAATATTATTATCTTGAATAGTTTTTAAATTACTAAACATTTTTATAAATAAATTCATTAAATAATTAACTTCTTTAATATCTCTTTTAAAATTTTCAGTTGAAAACGCATAAACACTTAGTACTTCTACTTCACTTTTAAGAATATGAGTACATAATTTTTCTAAAGTAACACTACCTTCTTTATGGCCTTTACTTCTATTTAAACCTCGCTCTTTAGCCCATCTACCATTACCATCCATAATAATAGCAACATGTTTTAATTCATTCATTATTTACCTCACACTAATATTATAATATATATATAACGTTTATACAAGAATAAAGAATTATATAATAAAAAAAGTGATTACTCACTTTTTTAAAAATTATCAATACTTATTCGAACTAGTTTGTTTTGTTTAAGATAGCTACTAGCTTGTACAATTGTACGAATAGAGTTAGCAGTACGCCCACTCTTTCCAACTACTCGACCTATATCAGTAGGATCAACTAAAACAGTAATTACAATAGTATCTTCTGTTTCATCAAGTAATTTAACTATAACTTCTTCATTCTTAATAGCAACGCTTTTTACTAAAAATTCTGTTAATTCGACTAATTCCATAATTAATTTCCTTTTTTCATTTTATTTTCGTGAAATTTTTTCATTACACCTTGTTTAGAAAGTAAGTTTCTAACTGTATCAGTTGGTTGTGCACCATTACCTAACCATTTTAAAGCTACTTCTTCGTTAACTGTAACGTTATCATTTTCTTTAACTGGATTGTAAGTTCCAACATTTTCAATAATTTTCCCATCTCTTGGGCTTCTTGAATCAGCTGCTACAATACGGTAAAACGGAGCTTTCTTGCTTCCCATTCTTTTTAATCTTAATTTAACTGCCATGATTTCCCTCCTTCACTTGTACATCAAATATACCATAGTATATACTTCGTGTCAACCTATTTTGGTGTACAGCATATAAAAAGAGTCAACAATCGTTAACTCTATAAATAATTGTCTTCAATTTTATCTATTTCATCCATAATACTATCATCTACTTCATCAGCTATTTCATCCCACGGATCTTCTTCTTCTTCAATCGCAATTTTAACTTTTGCTTCTCCTAGTATTTCAACACCCATTTCTTTTTCAATATCAAAAGTTATATCTCCACTATCTAGAATATTAACACTGATACATGATGGTTGTTTAAGTGTTCTAACATTGATATCAGTATCTCCACTAACAGTTTCCTTTACTTTAACATTAAATATATCATTATAGTCTATTGTCTTATTCACTACTGTAGTTTTACTATCATTATCATATGAATACCATATATTAACATCAAAAGTTCCATCTACACCAATTTTATCTTTAGTTTTATATCCACTAAATTTATGATTGATTACCCAGCAACCTAAGACTGTAGTCGGTTTATCGTTTGGTGTCATAGTATAATTATTTTTAAAATACTTTTTACCTTTACCAACTATAGTTTTAGTTACAATTTCTTTATATAATGCCATAACTTCACCCCTCACATTAATATATGCATATACTAAAAAAAATGAACATATTAGTTCATTTTATTTAGTAGTTTTATCTAGTAATGATAAAGATACTTTATTTTTATCCATATGTATTTCATCTACATAACAAGTGACAATATCTCCTACACTTACTACTTCACTAGGATGCTTAATATATCTATTAGTTAATTTAGATATATGTGCTAAACCATCATTTTTAAGTCCTATATCAATAAATACTCCAAAATCAATTACATTTCTAACAGTACCTTCTAATTTCATACCTACTTTTAAATCTTCTATTTTTAAAATATCACTTAGAAGTCTAACACCATTAGCTTCATCACGATAATCACGATTTGGTTTTTTTAATATTTCAATTATATCACTAAGAGTATAAATATCAGTATTTAATTTTGATACATATTCTTCTATATTAATACTATTTAATTTATTTATAAATTCACTATTACCACAATCTTTAATATTTAAATCAAGTAGCGTAAGTAAATCAATCGTAAGTTTATAACTCTCAGGGTGAATACCTGTTTGATCGAATATATTAGCTCCATCTACTACTCTTAAAAACCCAATTGCTTGCTCATATGTTTTTTTAGTTAATACTTTTTTCTTAAGTAATTCTTCTCGAGAACTTATTTTACCATTATCTAATTTGTAATTTAATATTTTATCAACATTTTTACTACTTAAACCAGATACATACTTAAGCAATGAAGGACTCGCAGTATTAATATTTACTCCAACTAAGTTAACTACTTTACCAACTGTAAAATCTAGCGACTCACTTAATTGTTTTTTATTTACATCATGTTGATATAAACCTACACCAATACTTTCAGGATCTATTTTTACAAGTTCACTAAGTGGATCTTGTAATCTTCTAGCAATACTAATTGCGCTTCTTTTCTCAACTGTTAAATCTGGATATTCACTTTGAGCTAGTTTACTAGCTGAATAAACACTTGCTCCTGCTTCATTAACAACTGCATATTTAACACTTAAGTTATTAGTTTTAATTAAGTCAGCAATAAATGTTACACTTTCACGACTAGCAGTCCCATTTCCTATTGCTATTAAATCAACATTATATTTTTTAATTAAATCCAAAGTAATATCAGAGGCTTCTTTAATTTTATTAATAGGAGCATGAGGATATATAACATCTATTTTAAGAAGTAATCCAAATTCATCTACTATTGCTAATTTACACCCAGTTCTAAAAGCCGGATCAAAACCTAATACTACTTTTCCTTTGATTGGACTAATTAAAAGAAGATTTTCTAAATTATCTTGAAAATTACTAATAGCCGATAAACTAGCTTTTTCAGTTAATTCACTTCTAATTTCACGTTCTATTGAAGGTGCTATTAATCTTTTATAACTATCTTTTATTGCAGTAATAATTATATCTTTACAACTATTACCTTCTTTTATTGCTTTACTTGATAAGAAATCAATTATTTTATCAATATCAATAGTAATTGAAGTATTAATTACACCAATAGTAGTTGCTCTATTAATAGCAAGGACTCTATGGGGTTTTACAAATTTAACTTTTTCACTATAATCATAATACATTTCATATGTTTTATTTTCATCACTATGATTTTTTTTAACTTTTGTAGTAAGCATTCCTTCATTAAAAGTAAAGTTTCTAATCCATTTTCTATAAAAAGCATTATCACTTATCCATTCAGCTATAATATGGCTTGCAAAAGTTATAGCATCTATTTCTGTTTTTACTTCATCAGTTATATATTTCTTAGCAACTTCATCAATGTTATTGCAAGAACCAGCCATAATTATTTTAGCAAGTGGTTCTAGACCTAATTTAATTGCAACTGTTGCTTTAGTTTTTTTCTTTTCCTTATATGGTCGATATAAATCTTCTACTTCAACTAGTTTTGCAGCAAGCATAATTTTATTCTTAACTTCATCAGTCATTAAACCTTTTTCTTCAATTAATCTTATAACGTCTTCTTTACGTTTTAATAAATTAACTTGATAAACATACACTTCATTTATTTGTCTAATTATCTCTTCATCTAAAGATCCAGTAACTTCTTTTCTATATCTGGCAATAAAAGGAATAGTGTTTCCTTCACTTAGTAATTCAAGTGTTTTAACAACACTATTTTCCTTTATATTTAAATTTTTACTTATTTCTTTAATTATATTCTCGTTCATAATGCCTCTTTCTTATTTATCTTACACTTACTATTATATCTAAAATAATGCTAAAAGCATATAAAAAAAGATAAATTATAATTAATTTATCTTAGTATACATCATTAGATTTTAAGAATTCTTCTAGTGTTGTTTGATCTAAATACCCTTCTTGAATATCTACTACTTCATTATCTTCAATTATTATTAAAGTAGGAACTACATATCCGCTTTCAGTAGCGACAAATCTTTCATTAATATCTTCAGTATCTTCTGCTGAAAAATCAGTAGTGTCTAATATATAATATGTTTTTCCTGTTTTGTCTAGTATATCAACTAATACATTATTTAATTCATTACTAATATCATTATCTTTAGAATGTAAAAACACTACAAATTTACCTTCCTTAGTTTTAGTATCAACTAAGTATTCATCTAATGACATTGACTCAAGTCCACCACCAAATCCTGGGAATATTAAAACAAAAAATAATATTAGAGCTATTACTACTCCACCAATAGCAATAAAATATTTTCTAAAACTCTTTTCTAACAAACCTAGTTCTTTAGCTTTTTTCTTTGTTTTTTTGATAATTCTTTTCATAAGTAATCTCCTATTCTTTATTCTATAAATATTATATCATTATTTTGTGATAATTTAAAGAAATTTTAAATTATCATAAAAAAAGAAGTTATTATACTTCTTTATTTTTCAAAATCATTTAAAAAGTCATCGATTGTTAACATCTTTTCATCAATTTCGTTTAAAGATGTTTTTTTACCTTCTACACTAACTTCATTAATTAATTTATAACTATTAATATTTTTTAAAGTGGGTGCTTTAAATATAACATCATACTCTTCTTTAATTAAACTACCAGTTGAATATCTATCAGCTATATTAAATTCTGTTCCTTTATAATCAGTAACTTTATCTTCTTTTATAAATGACATTAATTCTTTATTATCTAAGATAAAAGCATTCTTAATATAATATGGATTGGTTTTAACTTCTCTAACTAGTTGAACACCACGTCTTGCTCTGCTTGTTTTTTCAAATTCAGCAAGTTTAACTCTTTTAGCCGTATTCTTCTCAGTTATTATAGTAATATATTCATTATCACCATTAAATAAACTCATACTAATTACTTTATCTTCTTTTAATGATATAGCTTTAACTCCACCTGTTTTAAGGCCAGTTACAGGTACTTCTTCAATATCATACCATAATCCATAACCACGATATGTAGTAATAAATATTTCTTTCTTTTGTGAAACAGAAACATTAACCATTTCATCATTTGCTTTTATTTTCATTAGACCTAGTGGTTTAGAATATCTAGTTACTAAAAATTCACTTAAATTAGTTCGTTTAATCATACCACCACTAGTTATAGTAGTAACTATTAAATTAGTATTGAAATCATATACTGGTATTGCCCCAATAAGTGTTTCGTTAGCACTAGTTTTAACTACATTACTAATATGTTTACCAAGTTCTTTCCATTTTAATTCAGGAATTTCATGAACTGGAACAAATAAATAATTACCTAAGTTAGTAAATAAAATAATTGTATCTAGGGTATTAACTTCAAATTTAGAAATTACATAATCTCCTACTTTCACTTGCGTTTCATCAGTATTAGCTTGGAAACTACGTTTACTTACTCTTTTTACATATCCTTCACGAGTTACTACTACAACTACATCTTCACGAGGAATCATTGCTTTTTCATCAATTTTAATTTCCATAATTTCATCTTTTATTTCAGTTAATCTTGGTGTTGCGTACTCATCTTTTAAAACTTTAAGCTCTTTTTTTATTACATATTTTAATTTTTCTTCATCTTCTAATATAGCTGATAAAACTTTAATATAAAGTGTAAATTTAGCATGTTCTTGTTCAAGTAATGTTACGTCTGTATTAGTTAGTTTATATAATTGTAGCATAACAATCGCATTAGCTTGTAGTTCTGTAAAATCATATTTAATCACTAAATTATTTTCAGCGTCACGTTTATTTTTACTAGCTCTAATAGTTTTTACTACTTCATCTAATATAGATAAAGCTTTAATTAATCCTTCTACTATATGCATACGTGCACGAGCTGCTTCTAAATCATATTCTGTTCTTCTAGTAACTACTTCTTTTTGATGTGCTATATAAGCATCTAATAGTTCTATTATACCAAGAGTCATTGGTCTATTATTTACAATTGCTACCATATTGTAGTTATAACTAATTTGTAAGTCAGTATTTTTATATAAATAAGATAATATTAAATCAGTATTAGCTTCACTTTTAGTATCTACTACAATACGAACTTGTTCATCACTTTCATCTCTTACTTCAATGATACCCTCTATTTTTTTATCAATTCTAATTTCATCTATTTTTTTAATAATATTAAGTTTATTAGTATCAAAAGGTATTTCAGTAATTATGATACTAGTAACTTTTTTAGTAGTCGCTAGTTCTAATTTACATCTTACTATTACTTTACCACGACCAGTTTTAAAAGCATCTATAATTCCGTTCTTACCTTCTACTATTGCCCCAGTTGGAAAGTCTGGCCCTTTTACTATATTTAATATACTATCAAAATGACAATTAGGACTATCAATTCTTTTTATTGTTGCATCAATTATTTCTCCTAAATTATGAGGAGGAATATTAGTAGCATACCCACTACTTATA
>CAYJJT010000008.1:0-18434 GCA_964370575.1 uncultured Muribaculaceae bacterium
AATATGAATTATCCAAGAGCATTTTCTCATATAGGTTTGTCTGTACCTAATTTAGAACAGGCAGTAAAGTTTTATAAAGAAGTAATGGGTTGGTATATAGTAATGGAGCCAGCTGTTATTAAAGAAGAGAATACTTCAGCTATCGGTATAATGTGTGCAGAAGTATTTGGTAAAGGGCATGGAGATTTTAAAATTGCTCATATGGTAACTTCTAACGCTATAGGAATAGAATTATTTGAATTTGTAGACAATGATCAAAAAAGACAAGAATTTCAATTTAAAAACACTGGTCTTTTCCATTTCTCAATTCAAGATCCAGATATAGAAGGAATGGTTAAAAAAATAGTTGATAATGGTGGTAAGCAACGTATGCCAATTAAAGAATATTATCCAGGTGAAAAACCATATAAAATGTGCTATGTCGAAGACCCGTTTGGAATTGTATTCGAAGTATATACTCATAGTTATGAAGTAACTTATTCAAAAGGAGCATACTAAAAAAATATAGTATTTAAAATAACACTTATATGTGTTATTTTTTTATGATTTATAATATCATCAATATTTCACAATTAATTGCTAAACTTATTAAGAGGTGATTAAATGTCAAATAAAATGGTTTTTAAAAGATATGAAATGAAATATAAACTTACTTATTTTGAGTATGAAAATTTATTGAATATAATGAATAATTATATGAAACTTGATGAATATAAAAGAAATAAAATTACTAATATATATTATGATACAGAAGATTATAAAATTATTCGTAATTCATTAGAAAAGCCTAAATATAAAGAAAAATTAAGAATGAGAATGTATGGAGATGCTAATATAAGTAATGAAATATTTCTTGAACTTAAAAAGAAATTTAATGGTATTGTATATAAAAGAAGAGTAATTTTAAATAATGGTAACGATGTGCTCAATATTAAAAATATTGATGATGATAATCAAATATTACGTGAAATAAAATATTTTACTAGTTTATACAATGGGTTAAAACCGATGATATATTTATCATATTATAGAGAAGCATATATAGGACTCGATGATAAAGATTTCAGAATGACTTTTGATTTTGATATAAAAATTAGAAACCAAAAAATAAACTTTTTTGAAAGCGTAAATGATAGAAATATATTAGATGATGATACAGTTATTTTAGAAGTAAAAACAGTAAAAGGTTTACCTAATTGGTTTTTATGCTTTCTAAGAGATAATAATATTTTACAAACATCATTTTCAAAATATGGAGAAGCATATAATAAATTTTTAATAAAAGATTTTAAAAATTATATAGGGAGGTTAAATTATGTTTAATAGTATTTTTAATACAACAAGTACACTTAATATTGGAATAGACAGTTTTTTAATATGTATGACAGTATCTATAATATTAGGAATAGTAATGGCAAAAATATATGCATATAAAACTAGATGTACTAAAGGTTTTATTTCCACATTAGCACTACTACCATTAGTAGTATCTATGGTTATAATTATGGTTAATGGTAATATAGGAACTGGAGTTGCAGTAGCAGGAGCATTTAGTTTAGTTAGGTTTAGATCAGTTCCGGGCTCTGCTAAAGAGATAGGAGCAATATTTACAGCAATGTGTACTGGTCTTACTTTAGGGATGGGATATATTGCTTTCGCAGTAATATTTTCTCTTCTAGCAAGTATATTTTCACTTATACTAAATATATCTAATTTATTTAGTAATAATATAGAAAATAGAATTCTTACACTTACTATACCTGAGAGTTTAAATTATACAAATTTGTTTGAAGAAATCTTTACTAAATATTTAAATAATTATAATTTGGTTTCATCTAAAATGACTAATATGGGTAGCTTATTTAAATTAAGATATGAAATAGAATTTAAAAATTTAAAAAAAGAAAAAGAATTTATTGATGAACTTAGAGTTAAAAATGGTAACCTAGAAATAATAGTTAGTAAACAAGATATTATAGAAAGTGGACTATAATAATGAATAAAAAAATAATGATATTCTTAATAGGAATAATTATTTTATTAGTGAGTATATATTTCATTTTTATAAAAAATTTTACTTCAAATTCAGATATATACGATAAATCTAATGAATTTCCAGATACAGATATTAGTAATATTGATTTAAATGTTGAAGTAACAACTGGTAGTGATATAGTAATTACCAATAGTGGAACTTATAAATTTGAAGGAGAATATGAAAGTATAAATATAAATGTTGATAAAGATGTTGATGATGGTGATATTTATTTAGTATTTAACGATGTTATTATTAATAACAATAATGGAACACCTGTAAATATAGTAGAAGGAGAAAATGTAATCATCTTACTTGAAGAAGACTCATATAATGAAATTACACAAGGAATTATAGAAACCAATGATACTGAATTCCCATCAGCTGCAATATATTCTAAAACTGATTTATTAATTACTGGTAGTGGTACTTTAGAGATTACTACTGAGTATAATGATGGTATTAATAGTAGAGATGATTTAGTAATAGAAAATAGTACTATCATAGTTGATTCAGTAGGAGATGGATTAGTTGGTAAAGATTTAGTTGCAATAGAAAATTCTACAATAACAATCGAATCATTAAAAGATGGTATTAAATCAAGTAATAGTGAAGATTCATTACTAGGAAATATTATTATAACAAGTGGATCTTATAATATTAATGTTTTAAATGATGGTATAAATTCTCAAAATACCTTACAAATAGATGGAGGAGAATTTACTATAGTAACAGGTAGTGGATTTAAAGAAGTATTAAATAGTATTACTATGGGTGAAGGACCTGGTACAACTACTCAACCAACTGATTTATTAGAAGATAGTATGAAATCATTAAAAGGTGAGTATATAATTATAAATGATGGTATATTTGACTTATCATCTTATGAAGATGCCATTCATTCAAATAGTTCTTTACTAATAAATGATGGTAATTTCAAAATATTATCTGTTGATGATGCAATTCATGCAGATACTGAATTAGAAATAAATAACGGAACAATTAATATTGAAAATGCTTATGAAGGTATTGAAGGATATTCAATTACAATAAATGGTGGACAGTTGAACATAGTAGTTTTAGACGATGGTATTAATGCTAGTAGCGAAGATGGTTACATAAAAATATCAGGAGGTACTTTATATGTATATGCTAGAGGTGACGGGATAGATTCAAATGGAGATTTATTAGTTACTGGGGGTAATACAATTGTCGAAGTAGATGCAATATATTCAGGTGGAGATAGCGAACTTGATGTAGGAGGTACTTTTGAATTTACAGGTGGTACACTAACAGATGAAACAGGCAATTCAATAAGTCCTATTATAGATACTCATTCAAATCCAAGAAGATAAAATAAAAAACAGTGTATCATCACTGTTTTTTATATCCTTGAATATTATATGAAATTATATTAAGATATAAGTATAGAAAATATTGGTGAAGTTATGAATTTAAAAAAATTATTCAAAGTTAATTTAAATGAAAAAGAAGATAAATATAATTGTGTTGTTGATAAAAGAATACTTTTAAACAGAGTGGAAGAAATCATTACTGATAAAAAAACTATAAATTGTTTTAAAAAACAAATTAATTTATTTTTTGAATGCGCAAATGAATTCAGAAGTAAACATAATTATAAAGTTGGCGATTATGTTTATTTAAGAAAAGGACAATTAATGCGCGGTGAAGGCGGAATAGAAGCATTAAGTAAAGAAAAACTAAAGTTGATAAGTAATTATGGGTTTATATCCCCAGATTTTATACATAAATATAATCCTAAACAAAAGACACCATTATCTATTCCTGTTTGGAATATTAAAGAAGATATTTATCTTAGAGATTATATTATCAATTATAGTGGAGTAACAATCAAATATTTTAGAAGAAATGGAAATCAAGATACTAAGTTAATACCTTATAAGCAAATTGACGATGAATTAAACAGTGTTAGAAATGATACATTTGTAAAATTTATAATGGAACAAACTAAAGAAATAAGATTTCTGCCTAGTATAGCAAAAGATATATTAGATATTGCTTTTATAATAAATGTTGATAATGATTTAGGAAAAAAATTAAAAAAAAATGATATTTTTAATTTAAGTATGGATAAAAATATATTAAAAAATTTTATTCAAGAGTATTTTATGAAAGATTTCATATTAGGAAAAAGAGATGATTTTACTACTAATAGAGAATCAGCTATATTATTTGGTGTTCCAAATAATTTTATTGAAGGAATACTAGTTAGTAGAAAATATGAAAGAGATATTAATAAAATAAATGAATTAAAAAATTTGTTTCCAAATTGTTATATTTGTAATTTGGATGGTAAAGTAATTGATGTGAATTTATAATAGTGATAATGAATTACTATATGAAAAATTAAAATAGAAATTTAATTTAAAGGAGAAAGTTATGAAAGTATTTCCAACTTGTTTAATTTTAGGTTTAGCGGGTATTGATCCAACAGGAGTTATTGTAGTTATCAGTGCACTTTCAATGGGGATAAAAAGAAGTAAAATTATAATGTTTATGTTAACAGTATTTTTAACTACTATTATTACTGGTTTAGTTAGCTCATATTTTATAGTAGATGGGTCAATAGATTTTATCTCTAACTTATTTAATTACATACCAGATAATGTATATATGGTATTAGAATTACTGGTAGGATTATTATTGTTTAATTGGTTTATAGAAAGAACATTTTTTATCGATAAGAAAATAAAAAAAGATATAAAAAAAGAATCAATTTTTTCTAAATATATTAAAAAAGGTTTATTTATAGTAGGTGTATTATTTTCAATATCACAATTAGCAGATCCTTCCTTTTTAGCTTTAATAACATTAACAGCACAAAGTAGTAATTTAATAGAAAAATTATTTGCTAATATATTTTGGGTGCTAATAAGTCAATTACCAATGTTTGTATTATTGCTACCAATATTATTAAATAAACATGAAAAATTTATAAACTATTTTAATAATAAAATTATGACTAGTAGTAGAATAGATAAAATTAAAAAGATATTATATATTTTATTATCGTTAATTATATTAGTAGTATCTATTTTATCATTAACAGAAGCAATATATTATTTTTTAACTGATACTTGGTTATACTAAAAAAGTTTAAGATTAATCCTTAAACTTTTTTTATGGTTCTAAAAATGAACCTGTCCCATCATTACTAATAAATTTATCTTCAATTAAATCCCAGTAACCAACTTCTCCAGTAGCAAATAACTTACAAGGTACATAATATTTAATTATTTCGTTTGTAACAGCATCTGTGATTTTAAAACTTTTAACATCTCCAGTAAAGTTTCTAGCATCAGCACCACCGTTCCAACCAGTAGTAGCACCACCAAATAAAATAGTTCTTGAGTAAGCTTCTGGAACTAAAGTCCCACCATTTACCCTATAAGTAGAAGTACCTAGTGTGAATTTAGTTCTTGAATAATATAACTTATACCAAGCATTTAAATATGTTTTAGGATATTGAGGAGAAGTAACTCCACCATAACCATTATATACACCATTAATCCCCATAAATACTCCTAATGTATAACTACTTGTAGTACGACCTGAGAAAATCCAACCTCCATCACCAGTAGTATAAGCTGTTTGTCTAATTTCGGTTTCAAATATATAATCACCAGTATTCATTAATCCAGTATCTATAAATTGTGTACCACTAAAAGTAACATATTCTAACTTTTCGTATGGAACTATTTTAAAATTATATTTAGAATTTAAAGTAGTATTATTTAAAGTACCCATAATATTATAAGAAAAAGTTATTTCAATTTCTTTAACACTATTAGCGGGAAAATATAAAATTCTCTCATCTTTTACTTCATATTTTATACTAGGATTAGTATTTAATAACTGTTCAATACTATCTAAATGATAATAATCATCAGTTGAATTTGTAACTTCTACAACCATAGTTATAGTAGCGTTACTACTAGGTAGTACAACATTGATATTAGATGTATCATTTGTAAATGTTGGATTATATCCTGTATAAGCCCCATTAGTAACACTCTTAGTATATATATTTGTTATTCTAATTCCACCAACTGTATTAACTTGAGCATCCCCACTAATAGTTAATTCAGTGTTTAAAGCAGAGTAGCCAATAGAAGTAAATAAGATAGAAATACAAATGCCTAAAATAAATAATTTTTTCATATTAATTACACTCCTTTAATAAAATAATTATAACATAAAATTATAAATTTAAAAATAATGTAAAATAATGACTTTTTAGTTGTATTTATTCTAAATTAATAATATAATAGGGAAGCGCTTAAAAAGGGAGGCTTATATGAAAGAGTTTAAAATAATAAAATATGATGTATTAAATAACCAAGAAGAAGTAATTAATTTTATAGTAAATATAGTTGTAAATGAATTTAATGTTATTAAACTAAAAGATTATTATCAAAATGAATTTATTAATTTAATTAAAGATATTTCACATCAATTCTTTGTTGCTAAAAATGAAGATGACAAAATAGTTGGAATATGCGGATATTTTGAATCGAATACTAAAGAAGCTAGATTATCAAGCTTTTATGTTGATAGTGATTATAGAAGTTATAAAGTAGGTAAAAATTTATTTGATACTTGTATAGATTTTGTTAGAAAACAAGGATATCAAGACATAATACTAAGAACTAGTAGTGTATGGGATAAAGCAATTAAATTTTATGAAAGAAATAATTTTAAATTATATAAAACTGATGAAAATATGTGGTATAAATTAGAATTATAAAAGTTAACAAGAGTAATTTGTTAACTTTTTTTAATTTAATTTAATTGTATTATCAATACTTTATATATATAATATATATGAAAGTAAAAAAAATATATTTTTTTTGCAATAAAATATAACTTTCAGTTGTTATATATATGAGAGGAGTAAGAAAATGAATAATAATATGAATAACATCATGCTTGAGAGTTATATTACTAAAATTAGTAACAATGACTTAACAGCTTTAGAAATGCTTTATAATGAGACTAGAAACTATGTTTATAGATTTGCATTATCTATACTAAAAAACTGTAGTGATGCTGAAGATATAATGCAAGATGTTTATGTGAATATTAATAAACATGCTAGTAAATATAATTCTAGACAAAAACCATTAGCTTGGATATTAACTATTACTAAAAATCTATGTCTAAATAAAATTAAAGCAAATAAAAAAAGAGAATACACAGATTATAGTGAAATAGGAGAATTGTTGGGTAATAATGATGATTTAGCATTTAATAAAACACTCCTTAAAACAATTATAGAATCACTTGATGATATCGAACGTCAAATATTTATATTAAATTCAGTTGAAAATTATAAATTTAGAGAAATAGCTAATCTACTAGATATAAAACTTTCAACAGTACTCTCAAAATATCATAGAGCTATAAAAAAAATAAAAGCTTTATATTTATTAGAAAAGGATGGTAATTATGAAAAATAAATTTAAAAAAGATGTTAGTAATGTTACAGAAAATTTAATAAAATCAGATTTCAGTGCCGTTCTAAATAAAATTGATAACAATGAAGGAGTTATATTAAAAATGGAAACTGAAAAAAATAAAAAGAAAATTAATTTTAAACAAGTTCTTTTAGCACCAACAATGCTTTTAGCAACTATTACCCTAGTAATGGTTTTAAACCCAAATCATGATGTAGTAACTACTGTTATAATGGATGTTAATCCATCAGTAGAATTAGGACTAGATAAAAATGGAGTAGTTAGAGAAATAACTGCTGTAAATAAAGATGCTGATACAATTATAAATGATGTTAATATTAAAGGTGAAAGTATTGAAACAGCAACTAAAGAAGTAGTTGGAGAAATGGTTAAAGATGAGTTTATAACAGCAGATAAAAATTCAGTATTAGTAACTGGTACTGGAGAAAATGCTAATGAAGTAGTAAATGAAGTTAATAATACCGTTAATAATGAACTTAAAAATAATAATATTGACTCATCTATTATTACACAAGTAATAACTAGTAATATAGATTTAGATAAACTAGCAAAAGAACATAATATTTCAGTAGGTAAATTAGAACTTATTAATAAAATTATTGCAAGTAATCCAAATTATACTATTGATAACTTAAAAGGTTTAACAACTAATGACTTAAACTTACTTATAAATTCTAAAATTAATAATGTAGAAAATATAGAATATAGTGGTAATTCATCAACTAGTGGTTACATAAGTAAAGAAGAAGCTTTAAATATTGCTGCTAGTAATGCAAATATAAACACAAATAACTTAACTGATAGAGAAATAGAATTTGATAATGAAGACGGAATAATGATTTATGAAGTAGAATTTGACTATAAAACTTTAAACTATGAATATGATATAGATGCTAAAACGGGTATGATTATTAATGTTAAATTTGAAACAGAAGATGGTAATGAAATAGATAATAATGATGATTATGACGATGATCAAGATGATGATGACAATGATGATGATGACAATGATGATTATGATTATAATGACAATGAGGATCAAGATGATGATAATGATGATTATGATTATAATGACAATGATGATCAAGATGATTATGACGATCACGATAATGATTAATGAATTTTAAAAAAGTTAATTCTCAATGTTAACTTTTTTTCATATTAAAAGAAATTTGTTGTATAATTAGTACATTGATAAAGGAGTAATATATGAAATTAGATTCACTGGAAATATTATTATATAGAATAGTTAGTGTTATTGGATTAGTAGGTATAGTAGGTGTTATAATAACTTACTTTATTGAAGGTGTAAAGTTAGATGCTACTATTATATTTTTAGTAGTTATATGTTTAATAAACTTATTAATATCATTTAAAATATTAAAAGCAGAAGATAAAAAAATTAACATTATTTAGTGTTAATTTTTTTGTTTCTATATTTATTATATAATTTAGCAATAAACTTAAAAATAATATTTAAAAATTTACTATTTAATTCCTTATCAGCTTCTTTTAATTTAGTCGGTATATCAATATTTTGTGGACAATGACGTTTACACTTATTACAATTTATACATTTATTAACCCCATTAACATCTCTTCCCATTAATCCGGTTGATCTAGCTATATATTTTACTTTTGTTTTAAAACTATTTCCAAAAAAATATTTACTATTATATAAACTAAAAGTTTCTGGTATATCAATTTTTAATGGACATGGCATACAGTAATTACAACCAGTACAAGATACTTTCATTAATTTTTGATAAATATCCCTAACATCATCTATTAATTTTAATTCATCACTATTCATACTATTTACTTTAGTATCATTAGTAACTTTAATATTTTCCAGAATATGTTCTTCTTCATTCATTCCACTTAGTACTACTGATACTTCTTTTTGATTCATAATCCATCTAAGTGACCAGTAAGCAGGGGAGTAATTTTCTTTATACGCATCAAATAATTTAGTAACTTTGGTCGGGCAATTATTAGCTAGGCTACCACCTCTAAGTGGTTCCATTATAACAACTCCTATTCCGAGTTCATGTGCACGTTTTAAACCATTTATTCCTGCTTGATAATTAATATCTAAATAATTATATTGAATTTGACAAAAATCCCATTCATAATCTTCTAATATTTTTATAAATTCTAAAGCTTTACCATGAAAAGAAAATCCTATATTTTTAATTTCGCCAGTCTTTTTTTTGTCGTTTATAAATTCTAAAATTCCTAATTTCTTTAAATTATTCCAAGTCTCATAACTATCTAGCATATGCATTAAATAATAATCGATATAATTAGTATCTAATCTTTTTAATTGGACATTAAAAAAACTATTAATTTGTGAACTCTTATTGATAAGAAAAGTAGGTAGTTTGTCGGCAATATATATTTTATCTCTTAAATTATATTTCTTTATAAATTTACCTAGTAAAATTTCACTATGCCCACGATGATAGATATAAGCAGTATCAAAATAATTAACACCATTATCAAAAGCTAATTTCATTTGTTTAAACGCTAGTGCTTCATCAACTTTCCCATTTTTAGTATGAAAACGCATACAACCATATCCTAGTAGAGAAACTCGATTACTATTATTACTTAATTTTCTATATTGCATTTTTTACACCTCAAATAAATTTTAACATAATTCGACGAAAAAAATATATATTGAGACATTAAATTTGCAAAAAAACAAATCTGTGTTAAAATGAAAATAGTTTTCAAATTGGAGGTTAAGATGAAAGTCGGAAGTTATAAAACAAAACAGAAAGATATATTGTTTGATTTTTTTGAAACAAATATAAATAATTTATTTTCAGTAAAAGAAATATTGGATGTTTTAGAAAAAGAGGGAATTGAAGTAGGGCAAACTACAGTTTATCGTTTTTTAGATTTGCTTGTAAAAGAGAATAGTATAATAGTATATAGTGATAATTTTGAAAAAAAATATGGTCGTTTTAGTTGTTGTGGAGAATATCGTTATCATATTATATGTACTAAATGTGGCAAAATTGAACATGTAAATAATAATGTTCTAATTAATCTTAAAAATAATTTAATAGACTTTCATGACTTTTATTTGGATACACAAGAATATTTTATAAAAGGGAGATGTAAAAGATGCAAATAAAAAAAATATTACTGTCAATATCAATTATACTAGTAAGTGTATTATTAGTAGGATGTACTAACGATGAAAATAATGGAAAATTAAATGTTATTACAACTGTTTTTCCATCATATGATTTTGTTAGAGAAGTAGCAGAAGAAGAAGTAAATGTAGAATTATTAATGAAACCTGGTACAGATTTTCATACATATGAACCAACACCACAAGATATTATAGCGATTGAAGAAAGTGATGTGTTTATATATGTTGGAACAGAAACTTGGGCTGTAAATATATTAGATGGTGTAGATACAAGTAAAGTTAAAGTTATAAGACTTATGGATTACATTGAATTAGAAGAAGAATTAGTTGTTGAAGGAATGGAACATGACCATGACCACGATCATGAAGAAGAAACAACTGATGAACACGACCATGATCACGATCATGAAGAAGAAACAACTGATGAGCACGACCATGATCACGAAGAAGAAGTGACTGAAGCACATGACCATGACCATGAAGAAGATAGTGAACACAGTCATGAAGACCACGATTTAAATGGGGATTTATCATATACAGAATTACTTGGATATGATGAACATATTTGGACATCTATAAAAAATAGTGAAGAAATTATTAAAGTAATTACAGATGTATTAGTTGAAGTAGACAGTAATAATGAATCAATTTATAAAGAAAATAGTACCAAGTATTTAGAAGAACTTAGCTTAATGGATGAAAAAATGGAAGCAATGATTGATGAAGCTGATAGTAATTATATTGTAGTTGCGGATAGATTTCCATTTACTTATTTTGTTAATGATTATGGATTAGAAGTTAGTGCAGCATTTACTGGTTGTTCAACTGCAGATAGTGCTAGTAGTCAAACAATTGCATTCTTAATTGATAAAGTAAATACAAATAATATTCCAGTAGTATTTCATATAGAAGCTTCTAATGAAAGTGTAGCAGACGCTATTGTTAATGAAACAGATGCTAAAAAATTAGAATTACACTCAGCTCATAATATTACAGTGGATGAATTTGAAGATGGTATGTCATATTTAGATTTTATGGAAAGTAATTATAATAATTTAAAAGAGGCTCTTAATTAATGAATTTATTAGAAGTAACTAATTTAAAATTAGGGTATGGTAATAAAGTAATAATTAATAATTTAACTTTTAAAGTTACTAAGGGAGAATATATTTATGTTATTGGTGAAAATGGAGTAGGGAAAAGTACTCTAATTAAAGGACTTATTAATCTTTTAAAACCAATAAGTGGTAGTGTTAAATATCATGAAATGATTAATGAAAATGATATTGGTTATTTACCACAGTTAAATACATCGATGAATAATTTTCCAGCGTCAGTTTATGAAGTAGTATTATCAGGTAAATTAAATAAAATAGGATTAAAACCATTTTATAGTGAAGAAATAAAAAATAAAGCTAATGAAGTATTAACTGAATTAAATATAATTGACTTGAAAAATAAGAGTTTTAGAGAATTAAGTGGAGGTCAACAAAGAAGAGTATTATTAGCAAGAGCAATGATATCTTCTAGTGAAATACTTATAATGGATGAACCAATAGCCGGATTAGATCCTAAAGCTACTAATGAATTTTATAATTTAATTTATAAATTAAATAAAAAAAATAAGTTAACTATTATTGTAGTATCTCATGATATTAAAGCTGCAGTTAAATATGCAGATAAAGTTCTACATATTAGTGAAAATCATTTTTGTTTTGGAGATATAGAAAGTTATAAAAAGAATATGTTAAGTGAATTATTCTTAGAGGAAGTATAGTATGGATATTTTTAATGAAATAGTTAATATGTTCTCTTATGATTTTATTAATAAAGCTTTCATAGTTGGAATATTAGTATCTATTTGTTCAGCACTATTAGGTGTAAGTTTAGTTCTTAAACGTTATGCCATGATAGGTGACGGACTTAGTCATAGTGCTTTTGGAATAATTTCTGTAGTAGCGGCTATTAACACAATCCCATTTTTTGAAGATAGTTTTAAATTAGATCCACTAGTTTCAACTATGATAATAACTATTATTATTGCCATTATATTATTAAAGATGAGTTCTAATAGTAAGATAAATAGTGATTCTGCAATTGCACTAGTATCTACAACTTTTTTAACTATTGGTATTATAGTAGTGTCATTTACAAGTGGACTTAATACTGATGTACATAGTATTTTATTTGGATCTATTTTAGCACTAACTACTAGTGATGTGGTTATGACTATTATTCTATCGTTAATAGTACTAGTATTATTTATATTTTTCTATCATAAAATATTTGCAGTAACTTTTGATGAAACATTTTCAAGAGCGACTGGTGTAAGAGTAGATTTATACATGATTTTACTTGCTGTATTAACTGCTATTACAATAGTAATGGGAATGCAAATAATAGGAACTTTACTAATATCTAGTTTACTTGTTATCCCTGCACTTACAGCTATTAGACTATTTAAAACTTTTAAATCAGTTATGATATCAGCAGTTATAACATCAGTAATATCTTTCATATTAGGTATGATAGTATCATATATATTTAACTTGCCAACTGGAGCAACAGTAGTATTAATTAATTTATTATTTTATTTAATAGTAACTATAGTAGATAGCATAAAAAAAACTTAGTAAATTTTACTAAGTTTTTATGTATATATAACATTTTGCTTATAATAATTAATGTCATATAATTCATCGTGCATACCATTATATATTTTATCAACTTCATCTAATAATCCACTACCTGGCATATATGTTTCAATAATATTCTTAATAATATAATATTTAGAATTTAGATCAGCGCCTTTAAACATATATATTAGAAAGTTAATTCTATCTTTTTCTACTAAATCAATTTTAGAAATAATATCTTCATAAAAATCATCTAATCGTAATGAACTTTCGTAATCTTGATTATGTCTTTCACACAATCCAACACCGAAATTATTATTTGTGATTATATCAACATAAGAACCATTAAATATAATATGATTAATATCTTCTTTTGTTATATTATCATTCATCGTTTCTAAAAACATATTTGCTAAATTTAAATTATAACTATTTTTGTTATAAACATAATCGATAGAATTTTCATTACAAAATTGTTTACTATAATATTCAATAACTCCTTCATTTAAAGCTTCTTTAATATTGCTTTCAAATTCAGGTGAATCATAATTTTTAATATTAATAAGCATATTAAATATTTCTTTTACAATAATATTTTTAAAATAACTAATTTTATCTTCAGCATTGATTTTGTTAATAAAAACAGGAGAATCTAAAAATAATAATATAGCTTTATTTTTATAAATATGATGTGTTAATAATTCATCAGGTAATATATTGTTGTAAGTATTTTTATCAATACTATTTAAAAATTTTCTATTAAAAGGCTTAATTATTATAAAATCATTATTTTTTATAATATTATTTAATGTATGTTTTTGAGATGGATTTAATATTTCTTTATTTTGATTTAATATTTCACGAGCAATTCTAGTTGCTATATTATTTAGTTTAATTTTTAATTTAGTTGTATAATCATTCATAAGTACCTCGTTTCTGGTGTATTATTATAACACATATTTAAAAAAAGTGTTAATTAAAACAGACAAGAATATGTCTGTTTTAAACTAAATAAATAATGATGCTTAAAATAAATAATAAAATAAAACTTATAATCATGCTAGCTAGAGTAGTAGAATAGCCTTTCTGATTTAATAATTCATTTTTATCCATTTGTTTTATAATAGGATGAAGTCTAATAAAATATAAAAATATACATGGTATTAAAACTATAGAAGTTACTAGTTTAATATCATTATTTCCTAATATTACTATAATAATTAGTAGTGCAATAAAAATAACCTTAGTATTAGCAACCCAGTTAGCCATATATTTATTAAATAAATTTATCTCATCATTTTCTAAATTTTTAGTATAATTTTTAAATACTGATAAACTATTTCCATATTTAAAACCAGGTTTAAAGTATAATATGAAAATATTTGTTATTTCTAATATTATAAAAGTTATTATTGATGTATCTAAAATATTCATAAGTTACCTCCTAATTTATTGTATCATAAAAAGTTATACGAATATAACTTTTATTTGTGATCAATACTAGCTTTAACAAAAGAGTCAAATAATGGATGTGGTCGAGTAGGACGAGATTTAAATTCAGGATGAAATTGTGCTGCTATAAAATGTTTATGAGTAGGGAGTTCAATAATTTCAACTAAATTAGACTGTTCATTAATTCCAGAGAATATCATTCCATTATTTTCAAGTTCTTGTTTATAAGCATTATTAAATTCATATCGATGACGATGACGCTCTAATATATGCTTACTTTTATAAGCTTTATGAGCAAGGGTATTTTCACTGATAAAGCAATCATAATTACCAAGTCTTAAAGTCCCTCCTAAATTACTAATACTTTTTTGATTCATCATTAAATCAATAATAGGATTATTAGTTTTTTCATTATGCTCAGTACTCTCAGCGTCAGTTATTTTACAAACATTACGTGCAAATTCAATTACCGCTATTTGCATTCCAAGACATATTCCTAAATAAGGAATATCATTAACCCTTGCAAATTGGCAGGCTTTTATTTTACCCTCAATACCACGATAACCAAATCCTCCAGGAACTAAAATTCCTTTACAATTTTTAAATACTTCATTAATATCAGTTTCACGTTTTTCTAACAATTCACTATCTATCCAATTAATTTTAACTTTATAATTATATTTATATCCAGCGTGCTTAAGTGCTTCTTTAACTGATAAATAAGCATCTTCAAGTTCAACATATTTACCAACTAGTGCTATTTCAATTTCATCGTTTAAATTGTTAACTTTGTCAATTAAATTAGTCCAATCAGTTAAATTAGATTGTTTGTTTTCTAAATTAAAATGTTTTAATATTATTTCTTCAATATTTTGTTTATGAAAATTAATTGGTACTTCATAAATATTTTTAACATCAATAGCTTCAATTATATTTTCAGGCTTAACACTACCAAACAAAGATATTTTATTTCTAACGGCATTACCTAGTTCTATTGAAGATCTAGTAACAATTATATCTGGTTGTAATCCTAATTTTCTAAGTTCTATAATACTATTTTGAGTAGGTTTAGTTTTAAGTTCGTTAGATCCATATAAATAAGGAACAAGTGTTGTATGTACAAATAATACATCATCATCATCTTTTTCCATTTTAAACTGTCTTAAACTTTCTAAAACAACTCCAGATTCTAAATCTCCGACTGTTCCACCAATTTCAGTAATTACTATATCTGCTTTACTAGTTGCAGCAGCTTCATAAATTTTATTTTTTATTTCATTTGAAATATGAGGAATAATTTGAATTGTTGCTCCTAAATAATCTCCACGACGTTCTTTTTCAATTACAGAAGAGTAAATTTTTCCATTAGTAACATTAGATGTATAATTTAATTCCTCATCTATAAAACGTTCATAATGTCCTAAATCAAGATCAGTTTCACTACCATCAGCAGTAACAAATACTTCACCATGTTGAATTGGATTCATCGTACCAGGATCAACATTCATATAAGGGTCAAATTTTTGCATAAATACTTTATATCCTTTACTTTTAAGTAATAATGCAATACTAGATCCAGTTATCCCTTTACCTAGACCAGAGCAAACTCCTCCGGTGATAAAAATATACTTTGTCATAAAAAAATCACTCCTTCATCGAGAGTGTTGGCTCTTTTTAATTATAGCATAAAAAAAATATGGTTGTATATATAAAAAAAATATTATAAAATAATTTTATAAATAAAATTTAAACGAGGAAAAAATGAAAAGTAAAAAGAAAATAATAATACTTATATTATTAATGCTGTTCTTAATAGTAGGAATAGGAATATTATACTATTTACTATCTTATTATGAAGCAGATAATAGTGTTAATGATATATTAAATCAAGATAATGTTTTAAAAAAAGATAATTATATAAAAATAGATAGTGATAGTGATATTGCATTTATATTTTATCCTGGTGGAAAAGTAGAATATATTGCTTATTTACCGTTATTAAATAAAATTAGCGAATCTGGAATAGATGTATATTTAGTAAAAATGCCATTTAATTTAGCTATATTCGATTCAGATGCAGCAAGTAAAATTATTAAAAATAATCAAGATATAAATAGTTGGTATATAGGTGGTCATTCACTTGGTGGAGTTATGGCCAGTAATGAAGCGGTTAACAGCAAAGTTGACGGTCTAATATTACTTGGAGCATATACTAATAGTAATTACAGTTTAGATAAGACATTAACTATTTATGGTGAAAATGACCTATTGATGCGTGATGATATAACATATGATACAAATGTTTTTGAAATAGAAGGTGGAAATCATGCTGGTTTTGGTAATTATGGAGAACAAAGTGGTGATGGTAAATTAGAAATTACTAACACTTTACAACAACAAATTGCTGTCGAATATATAATTGACTTTATAAAAAAAGAAGAGCATTAAGCTCTTTTTTCATACTCAACTTCCACAATACCGTTATAAGTAGTAGTAGAAACTAACTTTAATTTTAATTCATTATCATATTCATTAAACAACTTAATTCCATTACCTAATATAGTAGGAATTATAGTAATAATAAATTTATCAATTAAATTTAATTCTATTAATTGATTTATTATTGATGGACCACCACATATCCATATATTTTTATTTTGTGATTTTAAATCATTTACTAAAATCTTTAAATCACCACCATAAAATTTAATTTTATCAGTATCATTATTTTTATCACTAGTAATAACGTAACTTATTTTATCTTCATACGGCCACATATCTGGAGATAACTCATTTACAATTTGCTTATATGTCGCATTACCTAAAATAACACTATCGATTGTATTATAAAATTTATCATAAGTACCCATGTTATTACTATCACTGCCATCTCCATTTAAAAAATTAACACTTCCATTTATATCAGCAACATAGCCATCAAGACTACTAGCAATATATACTATTACTTTACTCATCTAATCACCTCATTATTATCATAGCAAATAAATTTATTTTTATATACCCATTTGCATTATTATATAAAAAAAGTTAATATTAAATAGAGGTGAGTAAAATGAATTTATTTATAAACTATCCAAAATGTAGTACATGTAAGAACGCTAAAAAATATTTAATAGAAAACAATATTGATTTTGTTGATAGGGATATAAAAGAAAACAATCCTACTAAAAAAGAATTAAAGGAGTGGATTATAAAATATAATTTAGATATAAAAAAACTATTTAATACTAGTGGAATATTATATCGTGAACTTAATTTGAAAGACAAATTAAAAGAAATGAATATTGATGAAAAAATAGCTATATTAAGTAGTAATGGAATGCTTGTTAAAAGACCATTATTTATTACAGATAAATTTATTTTAATTGGTTATAAAGAAAGCAATTATCAAGAATATTTAACTAAATAATATTTTAAACTATAAATTTTTATGATTATTTTTAGATTTTATGTAAATACTAAAAACATAAGGAGGGATAGTTATGGCAACAAAAAAAAGTGTCGCTGCTTCAAAGAAAAATATAAAAAAAGCAATAAAAGCGCATAAAGCAAATTCAAAACATAATGGTTTAGATACTGATAACGATAACAGATAATTTATCGAT